>CAWUNP010000126.1:0-5350 GCA_963923805.1 uncultured Novosphingobium sp.
GGAGGTGTGGATGCGCCCGCCGCTTTCGGTCACCGGCACGCGCTGGACGCGGTGCACGCCGCTTTCGAACTTGAGCTTCGCGAAGACGCCATTGCCGGTGACCTGCGCCACCACTTCCTTGAACCCGCCGACTTCGGACGGGCTCATGCTCACCGGTTCGATCCGCCAGCCCTGCTCGGCAGCGAAGCGTTCGTACATCCGGTAAAGATCGCCGGCGAAGAGCGCGGCCTCATCACCCCCGGTGCCAGCCCGGATTTCCAGCATGGCCGAGCGGCTATCGGCGCTGTCGCGCGGCAACATGGCGATGGAGAGCTGGTGCTCGGCTTCAGGCAGCGCTTCCTTGAGCCGGGCAATCTCCTCCTCGGCCAGTTCGCGCATCTCGGGATCGTCGAGCTCGGCCAGGCTGGCCAGCTCGGCGCGCATGGCCATCACTTGCTCAGCCTGCCGCGCGACCGGCTCCAGCTCGGAAAAGTCGCGGCTGGCAGCGACGAAATCCTTGCCCTCCAGCTGACCAGAAGCGAGCCGCGCCTCAAGTTCGGCGAAGCGGGCGGCAATCTGGCGCAGGCGGGCGTCGGGGACGGCCATCAGGCGGTGAGCGCTTCCAGCACGGCGTTAATCCGCGCTAGCACGTCGGCGTGGTCGGCCGAACGGGCATTGCAGGCGATCTTGCCATCGCGCAGCGATACGCCGACCAGAACCCGCGAGGGCAGCTTGGACGCCTTGTCGAACCGTTTGCGGGGCGAGCCCGTGGCAATCATGTCCGCCGACAGCCCGACACTGCGAAGCGCTTTCAGGGCGGCAATGCCGAAGCCGATCGCAGCATCATCCTCGATCGCCAGGATCACGTCCTGCAAGTCGGCCGCCACCTGACCCGCATCAGCCACCAGCATCGCCAGCCGCTCCACCCCGGCCGCCCAGCCCACGGCCGGCGTGTGGGCGCCACCCAGGCTTTCCATCAGCCCGTCATAGCGGCCGCCGCCCAGCACGGTGCCCTGGGCGCCGAGCCGGTCGGTGACGAATTCAAATGCCGTGTGGCGATAATAGTCGAGCCCGCGCACCAGTGCGGGGGCGCGGGTCCAGGCGACGCCGGCGGCATCGAGGCCGGCAGTGACCTTGCCGAAGAAATCCTGCGCTTCGCTGCTCAGGTAATCGTCGATCTTTGGGGCGGCTTCGGTGAAGGCCTTGTCGCGCGGATCCTTGCTGTCGAGGATGCGCAGCGGGTTGCGTTCCAGCCGGTCCTGCGAATCTTCGGACAGGTCGGCCTTGTGGCCGCGGAAGTATTCGACCAGCGCGGCGCGCCAGGCTTCGCGGCTCTCGCCATCGCCCAGGGTGTTGAGCAGCAGCGTCACCCCATCGGCGATGCCCAGTTCGTGGAGCAGCTGATCGGCCATGACCAGCAGCTCGACGTCGGCCTGCGGTTCGCCCGCACCGATGATTTCGGCATCGAGCTGGTGGAACTGGCGGTAGCGGCCCTTTTGCGGACGCTCATAGCGGAACAGCGGGCCATGCGTCGCCAGCTTGACCGGGGCATACTGCTGCCAGCCATTGCTGAGATAGGCGCGGCAGATCCCGGCGGTAAATTCGGGGCGCAGGGTCAGCGAATCCCCGCCGCGATCCTCGAACGAATACATTTCCTTCGAAACGACATCGGTGGTTTCGCCAATCGAGCGGCTGAACACCTCGGTCTTTTCAAACACCGGCATTTCGACCCGGCGGAACCGGTATAGCTTGCGGACCCGCTCGAACGTCTCGACCACGTGCGCGAAAGCCTCGGCCTCTGCGCCGAAAATGTCCTGGGTGCCGCGAATTGCCTGTGGAGTGCTCATGGCACATGCCCCTAGCCGGATCGACGCTGGTCGAAAAGAGCGCAGGCGAATCTTGCGGGGCGGCGATCTTGCCGCCAAGAACCCCGCCCATGAAGCGTCTTACTGCCACCATGATCGTCACGCTGGGGCTCGCACTGGCTGCCCCGGCCCTGTCCGCCACCCTTTCGGCGCCCACCGCCGTGCCGCTATCGCAGCAGGTGCCCGATGCCGTCGACACGCCCTTTCCGGGCGGGACGATGGTGCTCGACATCGATGCCACCGACACGCTGCGCGGCGTCTATCGCGTGACGCAGACCGTGCCGGTTGCCCCCGGCACCCAGCGCCTGACCCTGCTGTTCCCGCAGTGGCTGCCGGGCAACCACGGCCCACGCGGCCCGCTGGCCGAGCTGGTGGACGTGACCTTTACCGCCAATGGCCAGCTGCTGCGCTGGAAGCGCGACCCGGTGGAAGTGAACGCTTTCCACATCGAGATTCCGGCGGGGACCAAGGAGGTGGTCGCCAAGTTCATCCATACCAGCCCGCTGCAGACCAGCGAGGGCCGGATCACCATGACACAGGAAATGCTCAACCTGCAGTGGGAGAAGATGAGCCTCTATCCCGCCGGGCATTACGTCCGCCAGATCAGGGTCAAGCCCAGCGTGACCATGCCCGCCGGCTGGACCGTGGCCGGCGCGCTTGATGGGGTAAAGCGCGAAGGCGATCGCTGGTCATGGGACGAAACCAGCTATGAGATTCTGATCGATTCGCCGCTGTTTGCCGGCGAAAACTTCGCCAAGTGGGATCTAGGCCAGAACGTCACGCTGAACGTCGTGGCTGACAAGCCCGAACAGCTGGCCGCCAAGCCCGAGCAGATCGAACTGCACCGCAACCTTGTCACCCAGGCGCGGCTGGCCTTCGGCGCGAACCATTTCGATCGCTATGAATTCCTGCTGGCGCTGACCGACCGGATGGGCGGGATCGGGCTTGAGCATCACCGCTCAAGCGAGAACCAGCTGGAGCCGGGCGCCTTTACCGAGTGGGACAAGTACGATTTCGATCGCAACCTGCTGCCGCACGAATTCTCGCATTCCTGGTCGGGCAAGTTCCGCCGCCCGGCGCGGCTCTGGACCCCGGACTATCGCCAGCCGATGCAGGGCGACATGCTGTGGACCTATGAAGGGCAGGACCAGTTCTGGGGCACGGTCCTCGCGGCGCGATCGGGCCTGCAGCGCAAAGAGACGGTGCTGGGCATGCTGGCCACCTGGGCGGGCAATTTTGCCGAACAGCCGGGCCGCCGCTGGCGCTCGGTCGAGGATACCGGCAGCGATCCGGTCTTCGCCGCGCGCAAGCCCAAGCCGTTCAGCAGCCTTTCGCGCAATGAGGACTATTACACCGAAGGCGCGCTGATCTGGCTGGAGATCGACCAGATCATCCGCCAGGGGACCGGCGGGAAAAAGTCGATCGACGATTTCGCCGAGCTGTTCTTCGGCATGCGCGATGGTGACTATGGCCAGATCGCCTTTGAGGTTGACGAGATCGTGACCAAGCTGGGTCAGGTCTATCCCTATGACTGGGCCAAGCTGATCGACCAGCGGATCAACACCCCCGGCCAGCCAGCCCCAACCCGGGGGATCGAGCTGGGCGGCTACCAGCTGGTCTGGAAGGAGGAACCCAACCCGTTCCTGAAAGCCTCGATGGCCGATGCCAAGGTGCTCAACCTGACCCATTCGATCGGGCTGGTGATCGACAAGGACGCCAAGGTTACCGCAACCCAGTGGGATGGCCCGGCTTTCAAGGCGGGGATCGTTTCCGGCGCCACAATTCTGGCGGTCAACGGCATTGGCTATAGCCAGGATGAGCTGAAGAAGGCGATCACCGCCGCCAAGACCGGCGCGCCGCTGGAACTGCTGACCAAGCGTGGCGACCGGTTCATCACCTATACGATCGACTACAAGGGCGGCCTGCGCTGGCCCTGGCTGGAACGTGCGGCCCAGGGCAAGGCCCCGACCGGGCTGGATCTGTTGCTGACGCCCAAGCGCGCGCAGGCGAAGGGCAAGTAAGGTGGCGGGGCCGGCACGCACCCTTGGGAACCGGCTGGCCCCACCCCGCTTCATCGCCTTCGCGCTGCTGCTGCCGCTGGGTGCGGGGCTGTGGCACTGGGTGAACCCGGCCGCCCCGTGGCAGGATGCCCTGGCCATGGGGTTTGACCTGGCGGCCAGCCTGTTCCTGCTATCGCTTCTCCCCCTGCTGCGCCGCCTGCCAGTGGCCGAGATGCGCCGCCATGCCGATGAGAATGATGCCAACCGCACGCTGATCGTGGTCATTTCGACCCTGCTGGCGCTGGTGGTCATGGCCGCAATCTCGGGCGAGCTGGCGGCGGCCCGCGGGGGCGACCACATGGCCATGATCAAGCTGCTGGTCACGCTGGTGCTGGCCTGGCTTTTCGCCAATTCGGTCTATGCGCTGCACTATGCCCACGTCTTTTACTTCGGCAGCGGCGAGGCGGGAGAGCATCGCGGCGGGATCGAATTTCCCGGCACCAAGAGCCCCGATTACAGCGACTTTGCCTATTTCGCCTTTACCCTGGGCATGACCTTCCAGACATCGGACGTTGCCATCAGCGCGCCCTCGGTCCGCCGGCTGGTGCTGGTGCAGAGCCTGGCCTCGTTCGTGTTCAACATCGGGGTGATCGCCTTTACCATCAACGCGCTCGGCTGATTTTCCGCGCAATCGGGCGCTGTCGCCTGTTGCGGTGCAGCAAGGGCCCGTCTAAGGGCGCGCCCATGCGTATTGACCTTATTCCCGCCGGCGACAATCCGCCCCACGAAATCAACGTCCTGATCGAAGTTCCGATTGGCGGCGAACCCGTAAAGTATGAGTTCGACAAGGCCAGCGGTGCGCTGTTTGTTGACCGCATCCTGCACACGCCGATGCGCTATCCGGCCAATTACGGCTTCATCCCGCACACCTTGGGTGAAGACGGCGATCCGCTTGACGCGCTGGTCATCTCGCGCTCGCCGATCCTGGCCGGGGCCGTGATCAAGGCCCGCCCGGTTGGCGTGCTGCTGATGGAAGATGACAAGGGCGGCGATGAGAAGCTGGTCTGCGTGCCGCTGGATTCGATCTTCCCCTATTACCGCGAAGTGGCCGGCCATGATGACCTGCCGCCGATCGTGACCCAGCAGATCGAGCACTTCTTCCAGCACTACAAGGATCTTGAGCCCGGCAAGTGGGTCAAGATCAAGGGCTGGGGCGATGTCGACCAGGCCAAGCAGCTGATCGTCGAGGCGCAGGCGCGCGCGGTCGGCACCAAGTACGCCTAAAGGCCGGTTGCACCGACCGGTCGGCCCGCTAAAAGCGCGGCCATGACCGGTCGTCGCCACGATATCGCCATTGCCGGAGGGGGGCTTTCCGGCGGGCTGGTCGCGCTCGCGCTGCGGCGCGCGCGGCCTGAGCTTGATGTCGTGCTGATCGAGGCGGGCGAAGCGCCCGGCGGCAACCATCGCTGGTCATGGTTTGCCAGCGATCTGGACGGGGACGGGCCC
>CAWUNP010000127.1:0-5347 GCA_963923805.1 uncultured Novosphingobium sp.
GGGATCAGCACGGCCGAACTGTCCAGCCAGACGATGGAAGCCAAGAAAGTGCCGGGGCTCTATGCCATCGGCGAGGCGGTCGACGTGACCGGCTGGCTGGGGGGCTATAATTTCCAGTGGGCCTGGGCCAGCGCCCACGCGGCCGGTTCGGCGCTGTAATCAACGCCTCGGCAGGCTTTATCCTGCTTCGCCAAACGGCCGGAACGGCTCCGTGATCTCGTCCCGCACCCGCGCCAGCCGCCCGCTAGCCTTGTCGATCATCGCCCAGGTGGTCCGCGCAGAAACGATCACCTTGCCATCGGGACTGCGAAAATCGACCCGCCGATCAAACCGCGCCCCGGTCGGCGGGGCGGGGATGAACGTCTCTGCCGTCACCGTTTCGCCGGGGCCGATATTGCCGCGATAGTCGATCTCGTGCCGGGTCACGACCCAGATATAGGCCGCCTGATGCTCCGGCGCGGCCACCGCCGACCAGTGCGCCGTCGCAACCTGCTGGATCCAGTCCACCCAGACCGCATTGTTGACGTGGCCCAGCTCATCAATGTGCTGCGGCTGCGCGGTGAAGGTCAGGGTGAAGCGGTTACTCATTCAGTCACCCCCAGCTGCCACAGGATGAAGGCGAACTCTTCGGCGGTTTCCTTGAGGCTTTCGAACCGGCCGCTCTTGCCACCGTGGCCGGCGCCCATGTTGGTCTTGAGCAGCAGTTCGTTCTGGTCGATCTTCAATTCGCGCAACCGGGCGACCCATTTGGCCGGCTCCCAATAAGTCACGCGCGGATCGTTGAGCCCGGCGGTGACCAGCAGCGGCGGATAGGCTTGCGCCTTGACCTGATCATAGGGCGAATAGGACCGGATCAGCTCGAACGCAGCCTTGTCCTCGATCGGGTTGCCCCATTCGGGCCATTCGCCCGGGGTCAGCGGCAGGGTGGGATCGAGCATGGTTGCCAGCACGTCGACGAAGGGCACGTGCGCCACCACCGCGCCCCACAGGCCGGGGTCGGAATTGATCACTGCGCCCATCAGCTCGCCCCCGGCCGAGCCGCCGGAAATGCTGATCCGGCCAGCCTGGGTGAAGCCGCGGTCGATCAGGCCCTTGGCCACGTCGACAAAATCGTTGAAGGTGTTGGTCCGCCGTTCCAGCTTACCGGCCTTGTACCAGGCCCGGCCCAGATCATCGCCGCCGCGGATGTGGGCGATGGCATAGGCGAAGCCGCGGTCGACCAGGCTGAGGCGGCTGGTCGAAAAGCCCGGATCGATCGAGATGCCATAGGCGCCATAGCCATAGAGATGGAGCGGGCCGCCGGGCTTGCGATCCTTGCGGTAGACCACCGAGACGGGGATCCTGGTGCCATCGCGCGCGGCGATTTCGAGCCGCTCGGTGGCATAGCGCGCGGCATCATAGCCCGAGGGGATTTCCTGCACCTTCAGCGTAGTCAGGGTCTGCGCCGCGACATCGTAGTCCAGCACCGAGGCGGGACTAACCATGCTCTCATAGGACAGGCGCAGCGTGGTGACGGCCCATTCGGGATTGTCGCCCAGCCCGGCCGAGTAGCTCGCTTCGGGGAATTCGATCGGCTCGACCCGCGCGGGATCGTCGTAATAGCGCACCTCGATCCGGTCGAGCCCGCGGACCCGGCCTTCGGTGACGTAGAAATCGCGGAACAGGTCGAACCCGGTCAGGTAGTAATCGTCCGTTCCTTCGATCAGCGTGGTCCACTCGCCCGGATCGGACAGCGGGGCCGTGGCGAGGCGGAAATTCTCATGCGTATCGTTGGCGTGGATGAACAGCGTGTCACCGTGCAGGTCGGCATCGTATTCAACCCCGGCCTGGCGCGGCTTGACCAGCAGCGGCGTGGCCAGCGGATCGGCCGCCGGGACCAGCCGCACTTCGCTCGTCTCGTGATCGGACGTGCCGATGATCAGCCACTGTTCGTTGGCAGAAAGCGAGCAGCCGACGCGGAAGCCCTCGTCATCCTCGTGGTACAGCTCGACGTCGCTGGACAGCGGCTGGCCGAGCCAGTGCAGCCGAGCATTGTCGGTGCGCCACTGCTCGTTGGCCAAGCTGTAGACCAGGCCCTTGTCCTGCGCGACCCAGATCAGGCTGGAGAGCGTACCGGGGATCTCGTCGGGCAGGATCTCGCCAGTGGCAATCACCTTGACCCGCGCGGTGAAGCGTTCGGAGCCGTTGTCGTCGACCGACCAGGCCAAGAGCTTGCCATCGTTGGAGACGGCAATCGCGCCAAGCCGGAAGTAGTCCTTGCCCTCAGCCAGGGCGACTTCGTCAAGGATCAGCTCGTCCGGGCCGCCGGCGACCGGGCGGCGCCACCACTTCTTGTATTCGGCGCCTTCCTCGAACTCGATCCAGTAGAGGAAGTCACCATCCTTCTGCGGGACCGACTTGTCAGCCTCCTTGATCCGGGCGCGCATCTCCTTGAACAGCGCGTCGATCCGGCCCTGCTGTCCGCCCATTCGGCTTTCGAACCAGGCATTCTCCGCCGCAAGGTGCGCGAGGACTTCAGCATCCTTGACCTCCGGATAACCGGGATCGCGCAGCCAGGCATAGTCATCGGTCACGGTGATCCCGTGGTGGGTCACGCTGTGCGGCTTCTTCGCGGCCTTGGGGGGTGTGGTCAGACTCATGTCATGGCTCTATGGTGGCGGCAGAAGGACTGCAACCCATGCTGATGAACACTCACGAAGCCCGTCTCGAAGCCCTGCGCAAGGAATTGAAGGCCCGCGGCCTTGATGGCTTTGTTATTCCGATTTCCGACGAACACATGAGCGAATATGTCGGGGCCTATGCCCAGCGTCTTGCCTGGCTGACCGGGTTCGGCGGCTCGGCCGGGACGGCCTTGGTGCTGGCGGACCGCGCGGCGATCTTCGTTGATGGACGCTATACCATTCAGGTCCGCGATCAGGTGGACGAGCGGCTGTTCGAATACCGTTCGGTCCCGGCCGAACCGATCCCGGTCTGGCTGGCCGAGCACGCCCCGGCGGGGGCGAAGATCGGGTTCGATCCGTGGCTGCATGGCAAGCCATGGGTCGATGCCTGCACCGCTGCGCTGGCCGCCAAGGGCGCGAGCATGGTGCCGGTCAGCGGCAATCCGGTTGATGCCGTCTGGGCCGATCGCCCCGCCCCGTCGCTCGCCCCGGCGCTGGTCCACCCGACCGAGCTGGCCGGGCAATCAAGCGAGGCCAAGCGCAGCCAGGTGGCCGAATGGCTGGCCGCCAAGGGCCTCGACGCAGCTGTCGTCTCGGCGCTGGATAGCGTCGCCTGGCTGCTCAACATTCGCGGCGTGGACGTGGAGCGCACCCCGGTGGCCCTGTCCTTCGTGATCGCCCATGCCGATGGCACGGCCGAGCTGTTCATCGCTGAAGACAAGGTCACGCCCGAACTGCGCGCGCACCTTGGCAATGCCGTAACCCTGGCCCCCTACAGCGCCTTTGCCGCAGGCCTGGGCAAGCAGGCGGGCAAGAAGGTGGCGGTCGATCCGGAGCGTTCGGTTCAGGCGGTCTATGCCGCGCTGGCCGCAGCCGGGGCGACCACGGTGGACCTGCTCGACCCGACGATCCTGCCCAAGGCGCAGAAGAACCCGGTCGAGCAGCAAGGCCAGCGCGCGGCGCAAGCCCGCGACGGGGCGGCGATTGCCAGGTTCCTGCACTGGCTCGCGGTCGAGGCGCCCAAGGGCGGGCAGACCGAACTTTCGGCCGCCGCCCAGCTGCGCGCCTATCGCGAGCAAACCGGGCTGCTGCGCGATCTCTCGTTCGATACGATCTCTGCTGCCGGGCCGCACGCGGCGATCCCGCATTACCGGGTGGATGAGGAATCGAACCTGCCGATCGAGCCGAACTCGGTCTTCCTGGTCGATTCCGGCGGGCAATATGCCGATGGCACCACCGACATTACCCGCACCATTTGGGTCGGCCCCGGTGAACCGCGCGCGGAGCACAAGGACCGCTTCACCCGCGTGCTCAAGGGCCACATCGCGCTCGATCGCGCCGTCTTTCCCAAGGGCACGGTCGGCGCGCAGCTTGATACCCTGGCGCGCCAGTACCTGTGGCAGGCCGGGGTCGACTATGCCCACGGCACCGGTCATGGTGTCGGCAGCTTCCTCTCGGTCCACGAAGGACCGCAGCGGATCGCCAAGCCGCAAGGCGGGCAGGCCGGCACCGCGCAGGAACTGCTCGCCGGCATGATCCTTTCGAACGAGCCGGGCTATTACAAGGCGGGCGATTTCGGCATCCGGATCGAGAACCTGGTGCTGGTCGAGGCGCGGCAGATTGCCGCGGCCGAGGGCGAATATTTCGGTTTCGAGACGCTGACCTTCGCGCCGATCGACCGCACCCTGGTTGATCGCAGCCTGCTGACCGCTGACGAGGTGGCCTGGTGGAACAGCTATCACGCCAAGGTCGAGGCGATCCTTGCCCCGCAGCTTGATGGCGATGTGCTGGCCTGGCTCAAGGCGGCCTGCGCCCCCTTGTAGGATAAGTATGTTCCTGTATTGTTCTCCAATAGAATCGAAGGGAGAGATGCCATGATCGGATACGTCACAGTGGGCACCAATGACCTGCCCCGGGCTGCAAAGTTCTATGATGCGCTGGCAGCCGAAATGGGCACGCCGCGGATGATGGAGTTCGAAACCTTCATCGCCTGGGGCACGCCCGGCGGCCCAGCCGGGATCGCGGTGACCAAGCCCTATGACGGCCAGCCGGCCACGGTGGGCAACGGAGTGATGGTGGCGATCGAGGCGCGTGACAAGGAACAGGTTGACCGGCTCCACGCCATTGCCCTGGCCAATGGCGGGACTGACGAAGGCGCACCCGGCCCGCGCGGGGAAGGCTTCTATGCTGGCTATTTCCGCGATCCGGACGGCAACAAGCTCAACGCCTTTGTGATGGGCTGAGGCGGCGCAGCTTGCCGCCGGGTGAACGGGTGCTCAGACCTGCGACAATTGGCGACAATTATCGCGCGATCGGGCATAAAGTCGCGACAAGGAGGCATTATCTGGTGCGGATGACGCCGCGGCCGGATCCTGTCTCCCTCTTCTCGCGCTCCGGCGCGGCGTCGCCCGAGTGGATGGAGTTTTTGACCCTATGACCAAGATCAACCGCACTGCCGCGCTGACCGCCCTGGCGCTGGCTGCCATTCCCGCCACCCTGCTGGCCCGGCCCACGCCGAGCCCGCAGGCCAGCGTGACCAAGGCCGATGCCCAGGCCCGCGCCGCCGAGATGTTTACGCGGATGGACGCCAACCAGGATGGCAAGCTCGATCAGGCTGATCGCACCGCCCGTCAGACCGAACACTTCGCCCGGCTGGATACCGATAAGGACGGCAAGCTGTCGCAGCA
>CAWUNP010000128.1:0-5340 GCA_963923805.1 uncultured Novosphingobium sp.
GGCGTTTCGGCCCCTATGTCGAGATGGGCAGCGGCAAGGATGCCAAGCGCAGCTCGATCCCCAAGGACATTGGCGAGCTCGATCTCGATTGGGCGGTCAAGCTGCTCAGCCTGCCGCGCACCGTGGGCATGCACCCTGAAAGTGGTGAGCCGATCACCGCCAGTCTGGGGCGCTATGGCCCCTATCTGGCGCACCAGGGCAAGTATGCGAAGCTGCGCTCCACTGCCGAGATCTTCGAAACCGGCATGAACAGCGCGGTTGCCAAGCTGGCTGAAGCGGCGGCCGGTGGTGGGCGCGGCGCGCGCGCTGCGGCCGAGCCGCTCAAGACCTTCGGTCCGCATCCGGAAAGCGGGGGCGAGATGAAGCTGATGGCCGGGCGCTATGGTCCCTATGTGACTGACGGCACCACCAATGCCACTCTGCCGCGCGATAAGCAGCCCGAAGCCCTGACGGCCGAGGAAGCCGCCACCCTGATCAGCGAAAAGGCCGCCAAGGGTCCCGCCAAGAAGGGCGGGCGCAAGAAGGCTGCGCCCAAGAAGAAGGCTGCTCCCAAAAAGGCCGCGGCGAAGAAGAAGGCCGATTGATGTCGGACAAGTTCGCCAAGCACAAGCAGCCCTGGAAGGCGGACGAGGTGGCCAAGCTGCGCACCCTCGCCGCCAAGGGCAAGGGGCTGAAGGAAATCGCCAAGGCGCTTAACCGCAGCGAGGAATCGACCAAGGACCGCGCCAAGATCGACGGGATCGGGATCGCAAAGCTGCGTTAATCGCGCAGCAGGTTCCGGGCCAGCGCATCGGCCAATGCGGCGTGCCCGGCCATGTTGGGATGCCAGGGTGCATTGCCCGAGGGGCCATTGGGCTTCGGGCCGGTGCTCCAGGGTTGATCGTCACACGGCGTATGGCGCGCTGACAACTGGTCGGCTGCCAGCCATGCGGCACCTTCGGCCCGCGCGGCCCGCCGCGTGATTTGCGCCAGCCGCAGGCCAATCGTGCGGACGGTTGCAGCTGTGTTAGCCGGCATGGCCAGCGCCGGGCAGGCCTTGCCCGGGACCAGTTGCACATATTGGACAAAAACCAGCCGTGCCGCTGGCGCGCGTAGCTTTACGGCGCGGGCAATGTCGCGCAGCGCTGCTTCGGTGCGGGCATAGTCGGCTTCACCGGGCAGCCGCATCGTGGGGCAGGGGCGTTGCTGCCCGCCGAAGGTGATGCCCTTGGCCGGGTCGCAGCTGGCAGCGGCCAGGTTGAGCACATAGCCCAGATCGTTTCCGCCGATCGTGATGGTCACCAGCCTGGTATCGGCAGTCACCGCCTCGATTTGCGCGGCCAGCTCGTTCCATGGTCCCAGCACATGGGAACTGGTTGCGCCGCCGCAGGCCACGTCAACGAGACTGAGTTGCAAGCGTGCGGCGAGCAGGCTGGCATAGTTCACCGGGCTGCGGCCGCATCGCTCCGGCGTGCCGGGCTGCAATCCGCCCAGTGCCGTCCCGGCGGCGAAGGAGCTGCCCAGCGACACGTAAGTGCCGTGCAGCGGCTCCGCCTGATGGTGCGCGCAGCCCGCCAGCAGCAGGCTGGCGGCCAGGATCGCGCGATGGCTGGCTACTTGACCCATTCCAGCCCGAGTTCTTCGTAGATTTCCTTGTCCTCGCCCCACTTCTCGTCGACCTTGACGTGGAGGAAGAGGTGGACCTTGCTGCCGAGCAGCTCGGCCAATTCCTTGCGCGCCGCCTCGCCAATCGACTTGAGGCGCGAGCCGCCCTTGCCAAGCACGATGCCCTTCTGGCTATCGCGCGCGATCACGATCTGCTGGTGAATCTCAACCGAGCCATCCTTGCGCAGGGTGTAGCTTTCGGGGCGGACCGTGCTGTCATAGGGCAGTTCGTCATGCAGCTGGCGGTAGAGCTGTTCGCGGGTGATTTCGGCGGCCAGCAGGCGTTCGCTGGCGTCGGAGACCTGATCTTCGGGGTAGTGCCAGGGGCCTTCGGGCATGAGCTCCGCCAGTCGCGCCTTGAGTTCCGGCACGCCGTCGCCAGTCAGCGCCGAGATGAAGAATACTTCGGAAAACTGGCCTTCGCCGGCCAGCGCCTGGGCGGTGACGAGCAGCGGTTCCTTGGCCACTTCGTCCACCTTGTTGAGTACTAGGATCTTGCGTTCCGGGCGGCCTTCAAGGCTGCTGAGAATGGGATCAAGGTAGTCTAGCTTCTTCTTCCGGCCATCAACGATCAGCAGAATGGCATCGGCTTCCGATGCGCCTTCCCACGCGGCGTTGACCATGGCGCGATCGAGCCGGCGGCGCGGTTCGAACAGGCCGGGGGTGTCGGCCAGGATGATCTGGGCAGTCCCTTCCAGCGCGATGCCCATCAAGCGGGCACGGGTGGTCTGGGCCTTGGCCGAAACGATCGCGACCTTCTGGCCAACCAGGGCGTTAACAAGAGTGGACTTGCCCGCATTCGGGGCGCCGAGCACGGCCACCAGGCCGCAGCGTTCAGGAGAAGAGTTTTCAGTCATTGCCCCCGCCATACCGGACTGGGGCGGGAATGTCGAAGGGGGCTCAGCCGAACCGCTTCATGAACGCTTCGGCGGCCAGCGTTTCGGCTTCCTGCTTGCTTCCGGCGGTGGCTTCGGCCTCACCCACGCCGTGGACGCTGACGGCGACGGTGAAGCGGGCCGCGTGATCGGGGCCAGAGCGATCGACCAGCCGGTAATCGGGCATCCGCTTGCGGTTGCCGGCGCACCATTCCTGCAGGGCCGACTTGGGATGCTTGCGCTGCCCGGTCTGCCCGCCGACCGCATCGGCCCACAGGCGGCGGACCATGGCGCGGGTTTCATCGAAGCCCTGGGTGATGAAGCTCGCGCCGATCAGCGCCTCCATCACATCGCCCAGGATATTGTCGCTATCCGCGCCGCCATCGTCGCGCGCCTGCTTGCCCAGACGGATGTGGCTGCCCAGCCCGATCCCGCGGGCGACACGGGCGCAGGTGGCGCGTGAGACGAGCGCGTTGAGCCGCTGCGAGAGGCGCCCTTCATTGCCGGTTTCCGCAGCGTGGAGCCATTCGGCGATGACCAGGCCCAGCACCCGGTCGCCCAGGAACTCAAGCCGCTGGTAATCGCGGGCGGCGCCGGTGGAGCCGTGGGTCAGGGCTTCCAGCCACAGGGCTTCGTCAACCGGCGGCTTGCCGACGATTGCGGTCAGGAAATCGTGGGTCGCGCTTTCCAGCATGGCCTAGAACGTGCCGCCGATCCGGTCCCACCGGGCGGCCGAGAACCAGGTCCAGGGCTTGAGCCATTCGGCGCTGCCATCGGTGGACCACATGACGACCGCGGCGCGGCCAACCAGGTTGTCCATCGGCACCAGCCCGATCCCGCGGCCCGGTTCGGCGGGGAAGCGGCTGTCTTCGGAATTGTCGCGGTTATCGCCCATCAGGAACAGGTGGCCGGCGGGGACCACGACGGGCGGGGTATCGTCCATCTCGCGCGGGCCAAGGTCGAGCACTTCGTATTGGCGGCCACCCGGCAGCGTTTCGCGATAGCGGGGATAGCGGCAGACATCGGTGCCATCGCTGCGCCGGGCGACGAATTGCAGCGAATAGCACTGGGTGTTGGGGGTAATCGCGATCTCGAAATCGCTGATACGCTGCTTGGGCACGGGTGCGCCGTTCAGGAACAGCTGGCCATTGACCATCTGCACCGTGTCGCCGGGCAGGCCGATCACGCGTTTGATGTAGTCCAGTTCCTTCAGCGGCGGCTGCTTGAAGATCACCACGTCCCCGCGCTGCGGTGCATTGGCCAGCACGCGCTGTTCGGGCAGCAGCGGCAGGTCAAGCGGCAGCGAATAGCGCGAGAAGCCATAGGGCCACTTGGCGGCGAGCAGATAATCGCCGTTCACCAGCCGCGGCTGCATCGATTCGCTGGGGATGTTGAAGGGCGAGAACAGGAAGCTGCGGAACAGGGTGACGATCACCACCAGCTTGAGCAGGAAGACCAGAAAGCTGTCTTCCTTACGCGCCTTGGCACTATCCGCAGCACCTTCAGTGACTTGCGGAGCCGCTTGCGCATCGGTGGAGGTGGCCGGTTCGGTCATCTTCCCGTCCATCGGGGGGCAGGCGGCGCTCGTCAAGCACTAGCTTTGTCGCACGCGCCGGGCAGCACATCGGCAATCCGCTGGCCCGAATACGTTTTTATCGGTCTTTCCCTTGCTGGCCCGCGCGGGCATTAGGGCGCCAACCTGAAGGAGCGATGTGATGAGCGATGCAGTGGCCGCAGCCTGGCAGAACCTGGCCGCACTGGCCCGTCCGACCCTGGCCGAACTGTTTGCCGATCCGGCACGGCTGGACCTGCTCTCATCCCAGCTTGACCTGCCGGGCGGGGCGATCCGGTTTGACTGGTCAAAGACGCACCTCGATGCCGCGCATCTGGCGGGCTTCACCGCGCTGGCCGAAGCGGTGGGCTTCAAGCGGACCCGCGGCGCGATGTTCGCCGGCGAAAAGATCAACGTGACCGAGGGCCGCGCAGTTGAGCACACCGCGCTGCGCGGCGTCGGGCGTGACAGCAGCGTAGAGGAAGCCGCTGCGCTCCACGCCCGGATGGCCGGGCTGGTCGCCGCGATCCACGGCGGCGCACTGGGCGAGGTCCGCCACCTGATTCACATCGGCATCGGTGGCTCGGCACTTGGTCCTGCGCTGGCGATTGATGCGCTGACCCGCGATGGCGCGGTGGTCGATGTCCATGTTGTCGCCAATATCGATGGCTGCGCGCTGGAAGCCGCCTTTGCCAAGTGCGATCCTGCCACCACGCTGATCGCGGTTGCCTCCAAGACCTTCACCACCACCGAAACTATGACCAATGCCGCCTCGGCCCTGGCCTGGCTCAGCGAGAACGGCGTGGACGATCCCTATGGCCGGGTGATCGCATTGACCGCTTACCCGGAAAAGGCGGTGGAATGGGGCGTCGATGAAACCCGCGTCCTGCCGTTTGGGGAGAGCGTGGGCGGCCGCTATTCGCTGTGGTCCTCGATCGGGTTCCCGATTGCCCTGGCGCTGGGCTGGGACGAATTCGCCGAATTCCTGGATGGCGCGGCGGCGATGGACCGGCATTTCCTGGAAGCCGACGGGGCAGACAACCTGCCGCTGCGCGCCGCCTTTGCCGATCTGACCTATGCCCGCCTGCGCGGCTGCCAGACCCGCGCGGTCTTTGCCTATGACGAACGGCTGCGGCTGTTTCCGTCCTACCTCCAGCAGCTCGAGATGGAATCGAACGGCAAGGCGGTGAAGGCCGATGGCCGCCCGGTGGACGGGCCAACCGCGCCGATTACCTGGGGCGGGGTGGGGACCGACGCCCAGCACGCCGT
>CAWUNP010000129.1:0-5326 GCA_963923805.1 uncultured Novosphingobium sp.
CGTCGGCAGCGTCAGATGTGTATAAGAGACAGGTCCGACATGTCCCAGCGCATGGCAAAGCCGAATACGACCAGCCCGGCGCCGAAGAGCAGCCATAGCAGCACGTTTTCCAAGCCATCGCGCCCGACCACCGGCTCGATCGCCGCGACGATCAGGGCAAGGGCCGTGGCGGCCACGGCGGCGGTCCCGGCAGCAACGGTGATCGGCACCATGAAGCGCCGCCAATGGATGAATGCCGCACCGCCTGCCAGCAGCGCAATCGCCGCACCGATCAGCGCCGATGTCTGGTCGCTGAAGTGCGGATTGGTGGATTCGATGATTTCGATCGGCACGGCGGTTACCCCGCCGACAAAGGCCAGCAGCAGCACGATCGAAGGCAGTGCCATGCGGCGCTTGCGGGTGAAAAATTCGGCCATGGCCCAGGCTGCACCGGCCACCAGCAGCCCGCCCACACCGACGGCAATTGCTCCGCCGATGCCGGCACAGGCGACCAGCAGCAGCACGGCGGCGATGGTCACGAAAATATCATTGAACCCGGTGATCAACCGGAAGTGCTCTTCATCGGCAACCGGGGCATTGCGCATGCCATTGGCGTGATCACGCAGGGCCTGCGCCGCCTCGCGGCTGATGGCACCGGCACTTACTGCCGATTGCAGTTCGGCTTCACTATACATCGGGCATCCTCCACCTGTTTGATGGGGAGGATGCCCGACGTGTATTAGTGTGTCAATACAGTATGGGCTGGAATCAACCCAGGCCGCCGATCTTGGCGAGTGCGGCCATCACGACCTGGCTCTGTTCGCCGCCCGACTGGGGCACGATTTCGCCGGTGCGGTCGATGATCTGGTCCCAGGCTGCCGCGATCCCTTCCGGGGTGCGCTCGTCAGCCGGCAGGGCAACGCCCGGAGTGAGGGTGACGTACGCCGCGTGATAGGCACCGGCGCCCGCGCCGCAGATCATGTTGGTCGGCGCCTCTTCGCTCACCAGGTAAAGCGCCATCGGGGCAACGTTTTCCGGCTTCAGGGCGTTGAACAGTGCTTCGGGCATGCCGAGGTCTTCGGTCATGCGGGTGCCGGCCACCGGGGCCAGGGTGTTGATGCGCACGTTGTACTTCGCGCCTTCCAGCGCCAGCGTCTTGGTGAAGCCAGCGAGGCCCAGCTTGGCCGCGCCATAGTTCGCCTGGCCGAAGTTGCCGAACAGGCCGGTGCTGCTGGCGGTCATCAGGATGCGGCCATAGGCCTGTTCGCGCATCAGGTCCCAGACGGCCTTGGTGCAATTGGCCGAACCGTTAAGGTGCACGTCGACTACCAGCTTCCAGTCTTCCATGGTCATCTTGGCGAAGCTCTTGTCGCGCAGGATGCCGGCATTGTTGATCAGGATGTGCACGCCGCCCCAGGCTTCCTTGGCCTTGGCGACCATTTCTTCCATCTGGGCCAGTTCGGTAACCGAGCCGCCATTCGACATGGCTTCGCCGCCCATGGCCTTGATCTCTTCAACCACCTTCAGTGCGGCGTCGGAATGGCCGGTGCCATCGCGGCTGCCGCCCAGGTCGTTCACGACAACCTTGGCGCCGCGCTTGGCCAGTTCGAGGGCATAGGAACGGCCCAGGCCGCCGCCGGCGCCCGTAACGATCGCAACACGGTCCTTGAAAGAAATGGTCATTAGCTTAGCTCCAAGAAAAGGGTGATCCCGCTGGGGAAGCGGCTGTTGCACTGGCACGGCTGGCCGCGGCTTTCAACAGGGTAGAAGGGGGGAAGCGGTTGCCGTAGCGGCAGGCGCCGCACAGGTGTCAAATTAGTGTCATCTACAAGCCGTAGATGCGTCTGCGAATCGAAACAAAAGTGTCACGAGGGATCCCGCCAATGAAGACCGGACTGCGCATTTCCGCCATTGCTGTTGCTGTATCGCTGGGCTGGGCCAGCCCGGTGCTGGCCGGGGCCAAGGAAGATGCCGCGATGCGCGAGGAAATCGCCGCCATGCGCGCGCAGATGCAGGCCTTGGCGGCGCGGGTGGACAGCCTGGAAGGCCAGCTCGACAGCGCCAGGGCGCGTGCGGAAAGTGCCGAGGCGCGGGCCACTGCGGCGGTTGCTCGGGCCGAAGCGGCCAAGGCGGCGACCCCCGCGGTAACCGCAACGGCCAAGCCCGCCACTGACATCACCTGGGATGGCGCACCCAAGCTGGCGACCAAGGATGGCTTCACCTTCAAGCCGCGCGGCCGGATGCAGCTGGATGCTGCCGGGGTTGATGCGCCGCCGGGTATCGCCGGCCAATCAAGCCTGGGTATCGCGAGCGAATTCCGCCGCGTCTATCTGGGAGCGGAAGGCACCGTTCCGGGCGGCTTTGGCTACCGGGTCGAAACCGAGCTGGCCAATGGCACGGTTGACCTGACCGACGTTTACCTGACCTGGAAGGCCAGCCCCAAGTTCACGATCACGGTGGGGCAGCACAAGCCGTTCCAGAGCATGGAGGACATGACCTCTGACCTGTTCACCAGCATGCTTGAGCGCGCCGCCTTCAACACCGCCTTCGGGTTTGAGCGCCGCATCGGCCTGTCCGGGACCTATGCCGGGAAGGATGTGCTGGTTCAGGCCGGCGTGTTCACCGACAATTCTGCCGATCTGAGCGTGGACAGCAACAACAGCTACAGCTTCGATGGCCGGATCGTGTTCATGCCCAAACTGGGCAAGGGCCAGCTGCATCTGGGCGGCTCGCTGCACCTGCGCGATTTCAACGATGGCCAGACCAGCACCCGCTATCGCGCGCGGCCCTTCGTCCACACCACCGACCTGCGCCTGGTCAACACCGGTAACATAGCCTCGACTGGCGAGAACGGCTACGGTCTTGAAGCCGCCTACATCAACGGTCGCTTCCATGCGACGGCCGAAAGCAGCTGGATGAGCGCCCGCCGTCCGGGCCTGGCCGATCCCACTTTCAATGGCGGATTCGCGGAACTGGGCTATCTGCTGACCGACGATACCACGGCTTACAAGGCCGGCGCCTATGATCGTATCCGCCCCAAGCGCCCGCTGGGCAAGGGTGGGATCGGCGCGGTCCAACTCAACCTGCGCTATGACTGGCTTGATCTCAACGATGCCGGGATCGTGGGCGGCAAGCAGCAGATTGCCGGGCTGGGACTGGTCTGGATGCCGACCGACTATGTCCGGTTCCTGGCCAGCTATGGCCATATCTGGATCGACGATGCTGCCCTGCCAGCGGCGGGCGATCGCAGCTACACGGCTGACAGCCTGGGCGTCCGCGCGCAGTTTGATTTCTAAAGCGCGGCGAGCGCAGGGATCAGGGCGTCGAAGTGGTCAATCACCGCATCGGCGCCCAGGTCCTGCGCCGGCCGATCATTGAAGCCGAAGCTGACCGCTACGCAGGGCAGGCCGGCGGCGCGTGCGGCGCCTGTATCGAAGGTGGTATCACCAACATAGGCCGCCGCACCGCCGCCTGATTGCTCCACCATAGCGTGGAGCGCATCCGGCGCCGGCTTGAGCGGATAGCCGCCACCGCCGCCGATTACGCAGGCGAAGCGTCCCAATAGCCCCAGTTCGCCCAGCAGCTTTACGGCCAGATGCTGGGGCTTGTTGGTGACCATGGCGATCTTGATGCCGCGTTCGTCCAACGCGTCGAGCATGGCTGCGCCGCCGGGATAGAGGGCAGTGTGGACGGCGATGTTCGCCTCATAATGCTGAAGCAGCACCTGCCGAACTGCGTCAAAATCCACTCCGTCTTCGCCCCCCGTCAGAGCGAGCGCGCGCCGCAGCATCAGGGCTGATCCACCACCGATCAGTCCCATCACGGCGCTGTCTGGCACGGCCGAGCGGTCAATGGTGGCAAGGGCGTGATTCAGCGCGACGCCGAGGTCGCGCGAGGTATCGAGCAGGGTTCCATCCAGATCGAAACCGACGGTAGCAAAGCGGACTGTGGTCATCGCCAGCCTCGTGGCGCAGCCTGCTGGAATCGGCAAGCATTTGGTGGCATGGCAGGGGCATGAACCAGTCCCTTGCTGTCATCGTCCTTGCCGCGGGCAAGGGCACCCGCATGAAGAGTGACCTGCACAAGGTGCTCCACCCGATCGCCGGGCATCCGATGCTGCTGCACCTGCTCGGCGCGATTGGTGAAGTGGGCGTGGCGCGCACGGTGATCGTGGCGGGTGACCGGCGCGAACAGATCGAGGCGTCTTTGGCCGGGACCGGATCCGAGGTTGTCGTGCAGGAGCCGCAGCTCGGCACCGCCCATGCCGCGCTGCAGGCCAAGGCTGCGCTGGCGGACTTTTCGGGCCTGGTGCTGGTTTGCTTCGGGGACGTGCCGTTCCTGCAGGCGGCCACGGTGCGGCGGCTGTGCGATGCGCTGGCGGGCGGGGCCAAGGTGGCGGTGCTGGGCTTCCGCCCCGCCGATACCGCGGCCTATGGCCGGATCATTGCCGATCCTGACGGCACAGTGCGCAAGATGGTTGAGCACAAGGATGCCAGCCATGAAGAGCGTGCGGTCAACCTGTGCAATTCGGGCGTGATCGTGGCGCACAGCGATGACATGTGGCGGCTGCTCGAAGCGGTGGGCAACGATAATGCCGCGGGCGAATATTACCTGCCCGATGTTGCCACCAACGCCATTGCCGAAGGCGCGCGGGTCGTGGTGGTTGAGACCGACGAGGTCGAAGTCATGGGCATCAACAGCCGGGCCGAGCTGGCCGAGGCGGAGCACCGCTGGCAGCAGCGCCGCCGCAAGCAGGCGATGGACGATGGGGCTTCGCTGATCGCGCCGGAAACCGTCTGGTTCGCCTGGGATACGCAGCTTGGCCGCGACGTGCTGGTAGAGCCGAACGTTGTTTTCGGCCCCGGCGTGACCGTGGCCGATGGCGTAAAGATCCGCGGCTTTTGCCATATCGAGGGCGCCAGTCTGGCCAGCGGGGTCGAAGTTGGCCCCTATGCCCGGCTGCGCCCCGGCGCGGTGCTGGAGGAAAAGGCCAAGGTTGGCAATTTCGTCGAGGTCAAGAAAGCCGTGTTGGGCAAGGGTGCCAAGGCTAACCACCTCTCCTACATCGGCGATGCCGAGGTGGGGGCGGGGGCCAATATCGGTGCGGGCACGATCACCTGCAATTATGATGGCTACTTCAAGTACAAGACCGTGATCGGCGAACGCGCCTTCATCGGCTCGAACTCGGCACTGGTTGCCCCGGTCAAGATCGGGGCCGATGCGATCGTGGCGGCCGGTAGCGCCGTGACCCGCGACGTGATGGATGGCGAGCTGCGGATTGTTCGCGGCGAACAGCTGGTCAAGCCCGGCTGGGCGGACCGCTTCCACGATGCGATGAAGAAGAAAA
>CAWUNP010000130.1:0-5323 GCA_963923805.1 uncultured Novosphingobium sp.
ACAGTGTTACGGGTCAGCAGGCCAAAGCCGATCCCAGTATAGAGCAACGGGAAAAGGCTCATCAGCCCGGTTGCGGTGCGGGTCAGGAGTTCAGGCGTGGTCGAGCCCCGGCTCGAATGGCGCAGAATGTCCCACCCCTCTGCTCGCGCGGTCGCTTCCAGTTCCTTTCCAGGATTGGTCGGGACGGGGTGACCGACCGCATGCATCAGCCCGATTTCCTCATCACCATCAGCGTAGAACCAGGTGTCAGCCAGCTTGGCCTTGTGCGCCTTGACGAAGGCCTTGACCGCATCCGCCTTGCCCTTGCCCCACATCTGCGGCTCGAGCATCTTGCCGGTCAGCACCCCGCGCTTGACCTCGACGGTAGAGGTCATGACATGCTCGATCCCCAGAAACCGGGCGGTCGGTTCTACCTGAAAGCGGGTGGCGGAACTGGCGATGGCAATGGTGTGCCCGGCACGGCGGTGGGCCAGCAGCAGGGAGACCATCTCCGGATAGACCTTGTCCGACAGGGTCTTGTCGAAGATTTTCTCCCCCAGCGCGACCAGTTCCTCCTCTTTCTTGCCTTTCCACTTGGCAATCGCCTTGTTCAGCAGATCTTGCATCTCGATCGCCTTGGCGACCGACTGCCAGATCGCCACCCCGGCCTCGGCCAAATCGAAGGCGTTGTAATCACCCTTGCGCAGGTGGGCCTGGAAGAAGGCGCTGGCCGAATAGCCTGCAATCAGCGTGCCGTCAAAATCGAAGACGACAATGTTCTTCGGCCCTTGCGGTCCCGCCTCGATCCGCTTGACGAGATCGCTGACCGAAACCGCGCCTTGCCGTGTTCGCGATCGCGTAATGCCGGCCATGGGCCCTCCCCTGACCAGCGCGTCACTGCGCGCCGGCTCACCCGCAAGGTAAGCCGAGCGGCGCCAACAATTCAAGCAGGCAACGTCAGACCTTGACGGTGGACCCCCGATGGATCTGATCGATCGCTTCACCCAGCGCGGTGTCGAATTCGGTCTGGCTCATCTGGTGGCGCAGGTCTTCCAGCAGCGCCCGGCTGAAGCTGGCGATGATCCCGCGGTTCTTGCTGAGTTCAACGCAGGCTTCGGGGCGCTTGTAGCCGCCCGACAGCGCGACGACACGCAGGACCTTGGGGTGATCGACGAGCGCATCGAACTTGCCCGGCTGCACCGGCAGCGAAAGCTTGAGCATGACCTGCTGGTCCATGCCTTCCAGGTTCTTGAGCATCTCTTCGAGCAGGATCGCGTCGCAGTCGGCGCGGGTCTCGCTCTTGATATTCACTTCGGGCTCAAGGATCGGCATCATGCCGTGGGACAGGACCTGGCGGCCGACTTCGAACTGCTGCGCGACGGCGGCAGCAATCCCCGCGCTATTGGCCGAATTGATGACCGAGCGTTCCTTGGTGCCAAATACACCCAGCGCCTTCGAACGGGCCAGCAGGGCATCGAGCTCCGGCATCGGCTTCATCAGCTGGACACCGTTTTCCTCGGCCTCAAGCCCCTTGTCGATCTTGATGAACGGCACCACGCCCTTGTCGAGCAGGGCGGCCGGAACCGGCTTGCCACCGGCGGTTCCGTCCATCGTCCGCTCGAACAGGATCGCGCCGATGACCTTGTCACCAGTGAAGGCCGGCGAGGTGATGATCCGTTCGCGCATCGAATGGATCAGGTCGAACATTTCGGCCTCATTGGACCAGGCATCTTCGCCAACGCCATACCCGGCCAAGGCCTTGGGCGTGGATCCGCCAGACTGGTCAAGCGCGGCGATAAAACCATTACCAGCAGTCATTTTGGCGGTCATTTCGGCGAAGTTCATGCGTGGGGTTCCTGTCCGGTCGCTCGGTTTTGCATACGTATGCTTTGATGGGCCATAGCGACGGTCCTGCATGGCTGCAAGCACCGGCGCCTAGTTGTTGTCAGGCGATTTCGAGGGCCTTCACGCCGGGCAGCTCCTTGCCTTCCATCCATTCGAGGAAGGCACCGCCAGCGGTGGAGATATAGGTGAAGTCGGCCGCCACGCCGGCATGATTCAGGGCAGCCACGGTATCTCCGCCGCCAGCGACCGAGACCAGCACGCCTTCCTTGCTCAGCGCCGCAGCGCTGCGCGCCAGGGCCACAGTGGCGGCATCGAACGGCGCCATCTCAAACGCGCCCATGGGTCCGTTCCAGACCAGCGTGCGGCAGGTCTTGAGGACATCGGCCAGCGCCTCGACCGCCTGCGGACCAACATCGAGGATCATCTCGTCCGCCGCGACTTCGTGGACATTGCAGGTGCGCAAGGACGCCGGGTTGGCGGCAAATTCCTTTGATAATACAACGTCATAAGGCAGGTGCACTGTGCAGCCAGACTTGTCGGCTGCATCCAGAATCCCCTCGGCCGTGGCGGCCAGATCATGCTCGCACAGCGATTTACCGACATTGACCCCGCGCGCCGCGAGGAAGGTGTTGGCCATCCCGCCCCCGATGATCAGGTGATCGACCCGGGTGACCAGATGGGTCAGGACGTCCAGCTTGGACGAAACCTTGGCACCGCCCACCACGGCAGCAACAGGGCGCACAGGTGCACCAAGCGCGGCATCAAGCGCCTTGAGCTCGGCCTCCATCGACCGTCCGGCATAGGCCGGCAGCAGGTGCGCGAGTCCCTCGGTGCTTGCATGGGCGCGGTGGGCGGCTGAGAAGGCATCGTTGACGTATATATCGCCGTTGGCGGCAATGGCCTTCGCCAGTTCGGGGTCGTTCTGTTCCTCGCCCTTCCAGAAGCGGGTGTTCTCCAACATGGCAATGTCGCCCGGGCCAAGAATGCCCACGGCCTGCTTGACCACGTCACCCGCCACTTCGGGCACGAACATCACTTCCATGCCGAGCACGGCCTGGACCGCATCGAGCGTCATCGAGACCGACATGGTCGAGACCCGTTCACCCTTCGGCCGGCCGAAGTGGGCAAGCAGCAGGACCTTGGCCCCCTTCCCCGCCAGTTCGAGGATCGTCGGGGCCGAAGCCCGCACGCGGGTATCATCGGTGACCGAGCCGTCCTGCATCGGCAGGTTCAGGTCAACGCGTACCAGCGCGACCTTGCCGGTCAGATCACCCAGATCATCAAGCGTGCGGAACTTCGCCATCATAAATCTCCCGCCTCCCCCTTTGATGGGGGAGGGATACCGCAGCTTGGCGCCTTCGCCGCCTAGCGCAGGTTGAGAGGGGGTGTTGGTGCGAATGGACCACTCACCCCCATCCAGCTCCGACTAGGCGGCACAGCCACCAAGTCTGCACATCCTTCCCCCATCAAGGGGGAAGGACGATTTGATTAGAGCAACTTGCCCATCGCGCCGGCCGTATCGACCATGCGGTTGGAGAAGCCCCATTCGTTGTCGTACCAGCTCAGCACGCGGACCAGCTTGCCGTCGATCACCGCCGTTTCCAGGCTGTCGATGGTCGAGCTGTTCGGGCAGTGGTTGTAATCGATCGAAACCAGCGGCTCTTCCGAATAGCCCAGCACGCCCTTGAGCAGGCCTTCAGCCGCCGCCTTGAGCAGGGCGTTGACCTCTTCCTTGGTGGTGTCGCGCTTGGGCTGGAAGGTCAGGTCGACCACCGAGACGTTCGGGGTCGGCACGCGGATCGCCGAACCGTCGAGCTTGCCCTTCAGTTCGGGCAGCACTTCACCCACGGCGCGGGCGGCACCGGTGGTGGTCGGGATCATCGACATCCCGGCAGCGCGGGCCCGGCGCGGATCTTCGTGGATCTGGTCCAGGATCTTCTGGTCGTTGGTATAGGCGTGGACCGTGGTCATCAGGCCGCGCTCGATCCCGATCGCATCGTTCAGCACCTTGGCGAAGGGCGCCAGGCAGTTGGTGGTGCACGAAGCGTTGGAAACGATGGTGTGGCCGGCTTCCAGCTTGTCATGGTTGACGCCGAACACGACCGTCAGGTCCACGTTCTTGCCCGGGGCCGAAATCAGCACCTTCTTGGCACCGGCCGCCAGATGCTTTTCGCACGAGGCGCGATCGGTGAAGAAGCCGGTGCATTCCAGCGCAATGTCCACGCCATTGGCGGCGTGCGGCAGGTTGGCCGGATCGCGTTCGGCCGTAACATGGATGCGCTTGCCGTTGATGATCAGGTCATTGCCATCAACTTCGACCGTGCCGGCAAACGGACCGTGGACCGAATCGCGCTGGAACAGCATGGCATTGGCCTTGGCCGAGGCCAGATCGTTGATCGACACCAGCTCGAGATCATGATCGGTCCGCTCGATGATCGCGCGTGCCACATTGCGCCCGATGCGCCCGAAACCGTTGATCGCAACCTTGATCGCCATGTTGTGGAACTCCTACTTGCCCGCCAGCCGGGCTTCGATTTTCGGGACAATGGCTTCAACCGAGAAGCCAAAATGCGGAAACAGGACTTCGGCCGGGGCCGATGCACCAAAGCTGTCGATGCCGATGGTCAGGCCATCGCGGACATACTTCTGCCAACCCCAGGTAACCCCGGCCTCGATTGAGACCAGCAGGGCATCGGCTGGCAGAATGTCGGCCTTGTAGGCCGCGTCCTGCGCGTCAAACAGTTCCATGCAGGGCATCGAGACGACATCGGCGCCAACGCCCTTCGCTTCCAGCGCATCGCGCACGTTGCAGGCCAGTTCCACTTCGGAACCGGTCGCCACGAGCACGACCTTACGCGCAGCCCCGGCAGCGCGGAGGCGATAGGCCCCCTTGGCGCTGAGCATGGTGCCTTCCGAGCGGAGCTGCGGCAGGTTCTGGCGGGTCAGCGCCAGCACCGAAGGCGTGCCTTCGCTCTGCAGCGCGATGTTCCAGCATTCCGCCGTTTCGATGATGTCGGCCGGACGGAACACGTTGAGGTTCGGGATCAGCCGCATGCTCATTACGTGCTCGACCGGCTGGTGGGTCGGGCCGTCTTCACCCAGGCCAATGCTGTCATGGGTCAGCACATAGACCACGCGCTGCTGCTGCAGCGCCGAAAGCCGGATCGCGTTGCGGCAATAGTCCGAGAAGACCAGGAAGGTGCCGCCATAGGGGATCACGCCCCCGTGCAGCGCCATGCCGTTCATCGCCGTGGCCATGCCGAATTCGCGGATGCCGTAATAGACATAGCGGCCGGAATAGTCGGCCGCCGAAAGCGGCCCGGTCGACTTGGTCTTGGTGTTGTTTGAACCGGTCAGGTCAGCCGAACCACCGACCATTTCCGGCACGGCCGCGGTCAGCACTTCCAGCGCCAGTTCCGAAGCCTTGCGCGTCGCCACCTTCTGCGGCTGGCCCAGCCAGGCGGCGAAAGCGGCATTGGCCTCATCCATATCGGGCAGC
>CAWUNP010000131.1:0-5301 GCA_963923805.1 uncultured Novosphingobium sp.
CGGGCGATCCTCCAGCCGGGTGGCAGCCTTGATAACCTGCCCGTTGCCGCGCTGCGGCTCGATCCGGCGACAGTGCTGGTGCTGCGGCGGCTTGGCCTGAAGCGGATTGGCGAACTGTCAGGCGTTGCCCGCGATGCCCTGGCGCGGCGGTTTCGCAACCACAAGGCGCCCGCCGCCAATCCGCTGCTTCGGCTCGACCAGTTGCGCGGGCGGGTTCCAGAGCCGCTGCTGCCAATCCTGCCGGTCGACGTGCCATTGGTGCAGCGGCGGCTGATGGAGCCGATCCGCCACCGCAGCCTGCTCGATCAGGTGCTGGGCGATCTCTGCGCCGATCTGGTGCGGGTACTGGAAGGGCGGGCGCTGGGCGCGCGGCGGCTGGAGCTGGCGCTGTGGAAGGTCGATGGCGAGGTGTTGCAGCGCCGCCTTGAACTGGCCGCTGCCAGCCGCGATCCGGCCCATATCGCCGCCCTGTTCGGCCGCAAGCTCGATGATCTGGATGCCGGGTTCGGGATCGAACTGGCCCGCCTGGGTGCGCCGTGGACCGAGCCACTGCCGCTCAGCCAGAGCGATTTTGAGGCTGCGGCGGAAAAGCACGGCACCTCGCTTGCCGCCTGTATCGACCGCCTCTCGATCCGACTGGGCGCCGATGCCGTGCGCCGCCCCGTTCCCCGCGCCAGCCATGTGCCCGAACGCGCCCAACGCTGGGTGCCACCGCTTGAAGGAGAAAGCGCCAGCCAGGGTGACCTGCCGTTTCACACACGGCCTTTGAAGTTGCTTGACCGCGCCGAGCCGATTGCCGTGCTCTATGCCAGCCCCGATGGCTTGCCGCGCCGGTTCCGCTGGCGCGGGCAGGTGCACGAGATCGCCCGGGCCGAGGGGCCGGAACGGATCGCCCCCGAATGGTGGCGCGAACGCTCCACCGTGCGGCTGCGTGACTATTACCGGATCGAGGACGGGGAAGGGCGGCGCTACTGGATCTACCGCAATGGCCTGCCTGACGATGGGCGCGGTGGGGTGCCGGAATGGTTCCTGCAGGGGCTCTATGCCTGACGCTCCCCTCACGCTTGAGCGGCGGCGCGTGCCGCCAAGGCCGGACCTTGGCCCACCGCCGCGCGCGCCCTTTGTTGAGCTGGGGATGGTCAGCTGCTTTTCCTTCCTGCGCGGTGCGTCCGATGCGGTGGACCTGGTCACCACGGCGCGGGCGCTGGGCTATGATGCGATCGGGATTGCCGATGCCAACACCATGGCCGGGGTGGTGCGGATCCATGCCGAGGCCAAGGCGCTGGGGCTGAGGCCGGTGATCGGCTGCCGCATCGAAACGGTCGAGGGGCTGATATTCCTGGCCTATCCATCGAACCGCGCAGCCTATGGTCGGCTTTGCCGCCTGATCTCGGCCGGGCGGATGGCGACGCTTGATGGCGAATGGCAGGAGAAAGGGGCCTGCGAGATCGATCTCGCCTTGCTGGCGGAGCACAGCGAGGGCGTGCATCTTGTGCTGGTCCCGCCGGAGCAGTTGGATGCAGAGCTGACGGTTGCAGTAGATAGCAATGTCGTTCCCTTTTCGCGATTTGGCTCACGCAAAGACGCAAAGACGCAAAGTGAGAAGATTTCTTGTCACCCCCACGAAAGCGGGGATGACGATGGGGGGGCGGCAACTGATCTTCGCGTCTTTGCGGCTTTGCGTGACTCCTCTTTGCTCACCGTCCCCTTTCCGGACCTGCTCCCGCACCTGATCGCCCGCCTGCCGACGCTGCATCATCTGGCGGCCAGTTATCTTTATACCGGCGATGACCTGGCCCGGATTGCCCGGCTGGATGCCATGGCCAAGGCCCATGGCCTGTCGCTGCTGGCCACCAATCAGGTGCTCTATCACGCCCCCCAGCGCCGCCCGCTGCATGATGTGATGACCGCGATCCGCCACAAGACCACGGTCGCGGCGGCCGGACACCTGCTGGAACCCAATGCCGAGCGCCATCTCAAATCGCCGGAGGAGATGCAGCGGCTGTTCGCGCGCTGGCCCCATGCGATCGCGGCGGCGCGGGACCTTGCCGATGCCTGCCGGTTCAGTCTGGACGAGCTGCGCTATGAATATCCGCGGCAGGAATATCCTGACGGGCTGCACGCCCAGGCCTATCTGGAACGGCTGACCTGGCAGGGGGCGGCGCAGCATTACCCCGATGGTGTGCCGGACAGCGTGGCCGAAACGCTGCACAAGGAACTGGCGCTGATCGGCAAGAAGGCGCTGGCCCAGTATTTCCTGACCATCAAGGGAATCGTCGATTTTGCGCGCAGCCGCCAGCCGCCGATCCTGTGCCAGGGGCGCGGCTCGGCGGCCAATTCGGCGGTGTGCTTCTGTCTGGGCATCACCTCGGTCAATCCGGTCGAGCATGCGCTGCTGTTTGAACGCTTCATTTCCGAGGACCGCGACGAACCGCCCGACATCGATGTCGATTTCGAGCATGAGCGGCGCGAGGAGGTGATTCAGCACATTTACGAGAAATATGGCCGCCACCGCGCGGGCCTCTGCGCGACGGTGATCCACTATCGCCCGCGCATGGCGATCCGCGAGGTGGGCAAGGCGATGGGCCTGTCAGAAGATGTCACCAGCATGCTCGCCCGCACGGTCTGGGGCAGCTACGGCCGCTCGATTGAAGAGCGGCACATGGCGGAAAGCGGCCTGGATATCAGCGATCCTCATCTCAGGCGGGTTCTTATCTTAACCGAGCAGATGATTGGAATGCCAAGGCATTTATTGCAGCATGTCGGTGGCTTCATCCTGACCGAAGGCGCGCTGATCGAGACCGTGCCGGTGGGCAACGGCGCTATGGCTGATCGCAGTTTCATCGAATGGGACAAGGACGACATCGACGCCCTGGGCATCCTCAAGGTCGATGTGCTGGCGCTGGGCATGCTGACCTGCATCCGCAAGTGCCTGGACCTGCTGCGCGACCATCACGGGCAGGATCTGGTGCTCGCCACGGTCCCGCGGGAAGATCCGGCCGTTTATGACATGCTCTGCAAGGGAGATTCGCTCGGCGTGTTCCAGGTGGAGAGCCGGGCGCAGATGAACATGCTGCCGCGCCTGCGCCCACGCTGTTTCTATGATCTGGTGATCGAGGTGGCGATCGTCCGCCCCGGACCGATCCAGGGTGACATGGTCCATCCCTATCTCAAGCGGCGGCGCGGGGCAGAGGCTGTCGCCATTCCTGCGCCCGGACCATCCCACGGGCCACCGGACGAGCTGACTTCGATCCTTGGCCGTACGCTGGGGGTGCCGATCTTCCAGGAACAGGCGATGAAGATCGCGCTGGACGCCGCCCAGTTCTCCAGCGCCGAAGCCAACCGGCTGCGCAAGGCCATGGCAACCTTCCGCAGCCGCGGCATGGTCCACGAACTGGAAGAGCTGATGGTCGGGCGGATGGTGGCACGCGGCTATGATCCGGATTTCGCCACGCGCTGCTTCAGCCAGATCAAGGGCTTTGGCGAATATGGCTTCCCGGAAAGCCACGCCGCCAGCTTTGCCCTGCTGGTCTATGTCTCATCCTGGCTGAAGTGCCACTATCCGGCGGCCTTCGCCTGCGCGCTGCTCAATTCGCAGCCGATGGGCTTCTATGCCCCGGCGCAGATTGTGCGCGATGCAAGGGAGCATGGGGTGGCGGTGCTGCCGGTCGATGTGAACTTCAGCGGGTGGGACAATGCGCTGGAGCGAAAAGGCTCACGCGAAGACGCAAAGACGCAAAGCGGCATAGCTGCGCCGCAGGCTAAATCGCTGTTCCCAACTTTGAGGCCTGAACGAGCCTGCAAATCGGCCGCGGCTTCGCCGCAAGTGCAACACCTTAGCGTCTTTGCGTCTTTGCGTGAGAAGGATATTCCCCTCCGCCTGGGTCTGCGTCAGGTCGATGGATTTCCTGAAGCCGCCGCTGCGCGGATCGTGGCGGCGCGGGAGGCGGGGCCATTCCGCGATGTGCGCGAGCTGAAAGAGAGGGCCGGGCTATCTCCGGCGCTGATCGAGCGGTTGGCCTCGGCGGATTGCTTCAACTCACTCGGCCTTACCCGCCGCCAGGCGCTGTGGGATGCGCGCAGTCTGGTCGCCGCGCCCGACCTGCCGCTGTTCGCGGCCATGGCCGCGCGGGATGAGGGGGGAGAGCGCAGCGCCACGCGGCTAGCGGCCATGCCTTTGTCCGAGGAAGTCGTGGCCGATTATCAGACCCAGCGGCTCAGTCTGAAGGCCCATCCGCTGGCCTTCCTGCGCGCCAGTCTGGCCGACCGGGGCTTTGTCCGCGCCTGTGAGCTGCGGGAGCGCAAGTATCGCTCCGCCGTGCAGGTGGCAGGCGTGGTGCTGATCCGCCAGCGCCCAGGGAGCGCCAAGGGCGTCTGCTTCATCACGCTGGAGGACGAGACCGGGGTGGTGAACCTGGTGATCTGGCCCGACCTGATGGAAAAGCAGCGCAAGGTGATCATGGGCGCGCGGCTGATCGAGGTGAAGGGCCGGGTCGAATACGATGACGAGGTGATCCACGTGATCGCCACCCACCTGACCGATGCGACCCCGGCGCTCCACGCGTTGTCGGATGACCTGCTACCGCCAACGCTCGATCGTGCCGACGAAGTGCGCCGCCCGATCGAAGGGCGCGTGCCGGCCTATCACCGCGCCGGCCATCCCCGCGCTGCCCGCGTGATTCCGAAATCGCGGGATTTTCATTGAGCGGTCAGACCGCCTCCAGCGCGTAGCCCGCCGAGCGCACCGTCCGCACCGGATCGGGCGCGCCGTCAAGTTCGATCCCCTTGCGCAGCCGCCGGATATGGACATCCACCGTGCGCAGTTCGATCTCGCTTTCGGTGCCCCAGACGGCGTCAAGCAGCTGCCCGCGGCTGAAGACCCGACCGGGGTGCTCCATGAAGAACTTGAGCAGACGAAACTCGGTGGGGCCGAGCGAGAGCACCTGGCTGCGCCGGGTGACCTTGTGGGCGGTGGCGTCGAGCGACAGGTCGCCAACGGTAATCGTCTCCCCGGCCAGCGCCGGCCGAATACGGCGCATGATCGCACCAACCCGGGCGATCAGCTCACGCGGGGAGAAGGGCTTGGTCAGGTAATCATCGGCCCCGGTCTCCAGACCACGAACCTTGTCATCCTCGGCCCCTCGCGCGGTCAGCATGATGATCGGCACGTGGGCCGTGGCCTTGCCCTTGCGCAGGCGGCGGCAGACTTCGATCCCGCTGGTGCCCTCGACCATCCAGTCCAGCACGACCAGGTCGGGCGCTTCCTCCTGCGCCAGCAGCAGGGCTTCGTCGCCATCGGGG
>CAWUNP010000132.1:0-5298 GCA_963923805.1 uncultured Novosphingobium sp.
CTGCCACGGCTCGGTCCGCGCCGGGCGGACGCTCTCGGTTGCGGAAATGAACGCCCTGCTGCGCGAAATGGAACGCACCCCGCGCTCCGGCCAGTGCAACCATGGCCGCCCAACCTGGGTCAAGCTGGCTCTGGAAGATGTCGAGAAGCTGTTCGGGCGGCGTTAGTCGGTAACACCAGGCTCCCGCACCGCAATCAAGCCAATCGAGCGGAAGGTCATGACCTTCACGTTGTCCTGGTTGAACACCGATATGATTGACTTGAAGCTGCCCATTTCCGGGCGGGAGCGGCTGCGGGCTTTTTCGAGCAGTTCGGATTCCACCCGCAGCACGTCGCCGGGATAGACCGGCTTCAGCCAGCGCAGTTCGTCCAGCCCCGGGGAGCCAAGCCCGGCCTGGCGGTGTTCCTTCAGGTTATCGACCAGCATCCGCATGACCATGGCGCTGGTATGCCAGCCGCTGGCGGAAAGGCGGCCGAAATGGGTCGCCGCGGCAGCATCGTCATCGAGGTGGAAGGGCTGGGGGTCATACTTGCTGGCGAAGTCGATCACTTCCTCGCGCGTCACTTCATAGCGGCCAAAGCTGGCCTTGCTGCCAACCACCAGGTCTTCGAAATACTGCATCCGGCTCTCCCTTGCGGGGGCCATCATAGGCAAATCGCCCGCCTGGGCGAGTCCGATCAGACGTTAAATTTGAAGTGCATGACATCACCGTCCTGCACGACATATTCCTTGCCTTCCTGGCGCAGCTTGCCGGCGTCCTTGCAGGCGGTCTCGCCGCCCAGGGTGACGAAATCGTCAAAGGCCATGGTTTCGGCGCGGATGAAACCGCGCTGCATGTCGGAGTGGATTTCGCCGGCGGCTTCGGGGGCCTTGGCACCGCGGTGCACGGTCCAGGCGCGGGCTTCCTTGGGACCGACGGTGAAGAAGGTGATCAGGTGCAGCAGATCATAGCCCGAGCGGATCACGCGGGCGAGGCCGGTTTCGTGCAGGCCCATCTCTTCCAGGAAGACCATGCGCTCTTCCGGTTCCATCCCGATCAGCTCGCTTTCGATCGCGGCCGAGACGATCACGGCATTGGCGCCTTCGGCCTTGGCCTTTTCAAACACCGCGGCGGAGAAGGCGTTGCCGTTGGCGGCGCTCTCTTCCTCGACGTTGCAGACATAGAGCACCGGCTTGGCGGTGAGCAGCTGGGCCTGGTTGAAGATCCGCAGCTCTTCCTCGCCATCCGGGCGGGCGAGCCGGGCCGGCTTGCCATCGCGCAGCAGTTCCAGCGCCGGGGCCAGGACCGAGGCGAGCAGCTTGGCTTCCTTGTCCCCCGCGGCCGCCTTCTTCTGGGCCGCCGGAATCCGCTTTTCCAGGCTCTCAAGGTCTGACAGCATCAGCTCGGTTTCAACCGTATCGGCATCGGAGACCGGATCGACCCGGTTGTCGACGTGCTGGATGTCATCGTTTTCAAAACAGCGCAGCACGTGGACGATGGCGTCCACTTCGCGGATGTTGCCCAGGAACTGGTTACCCAGGCCTTCGCCCTTGCTGGCGCCGCGCACCAGGCCGGCGATATCGACAAAGCCCAGCTGGGTCGGGATGATCTTCTGGCTGCCGGCAATCGCCGCCAGCTGTTCCAGCCGCGGATCGGGCACGCCCACGTTGCCGACGTTCGGCTCGATCGTGCAGAACGGATAGTTCGCGGCCTGGGCTGCCTGCGTTTCAGTCAGCGCGTTGAACAGGGTGGACTTGCCGACATTGGGCAGGCCGACGATACCGCAACGAAATCCCATCTTGCACTCCAAACCGGGGGTTGGCGCGCCCTAGCGGGCGCAGGCCGGTTTGGCTAGCCGCGGTGAAGCCGGATTTGCGGGCAGGCTGCGATCAGCGGCGCATGGCATTGCTGATTTGCTGGGCGTGCGACCTGATTTCGGCATTGTCGGGCTGTCCGGTGACCGCCGTTCGCATGCGGGCGACCACTTCGGGTGTCGGCCCCTGCGCCTGGAACAGGATCCAGCCAAGGGTATCGTTAACGATCGGATCATCCGGCGCCAGCTCATAGGCCCGGCGCGCAAGGGTGATGGCGCTGGCCGTGTCGTTCAGGTTCAACCGCGCCAGGGCCGCATTGTTGAACAGAATGACGTTGGTATTGTCAGGATTGGCCTCGATGGCGCGGCGATAAATCCGATCGGCTTCGGCCCAATTGGCCTGCGCGATGGCCGTGTTGGCCGCGCGCAATTGGTCGATAAGGGGTTGGGCGGGCGCGCGGCGCGCAATCGTTGCTGGTAGTTTGCCGCTTCGGGCAACTTCAGGGCGGAGGTGAGCTCGGCTGCCAGTTGGAGCACCCGTTCATCAGCGTTGGCGGCGCTCGCCAGCGGCTTGAGGGCCTGCCAGGCCTGCAGCGTCTGACCGGTCTTGCGCAAGGCGTCCGCCAAGGCCATTCGCGCCGCCGCACTTTCCCCACCATGCTGGATGAAGCCTTGCAACTGGCTGATGGCCAGTTCGTTTTGCCCCCGGCCGGCCGTAATCAGGCCGCGCAGGAGATCGAAGTAGGGCAAGGGTACAGTTGTTGGGATTGCGCTCATGATCGCGTTGGCGCGTTCCATGTCGCCGGCTTCAATTGCCATCTGGGCCATGAAGCCGCGGGTCAAAAGATTGCTGGGATCGTTGCTCTGCGCAGCCGATTGCAGAAAGCGCTGGGCTGCTGCCCGGTCGCCGCGTTCATGGGCGAGGGCGGCCTTGGCGAGCAGCGCCACCGCATTCCCCGGCTTTTGTTTGAGAACGCGATCAAACAGCGCTTCGGCCCGGGCCTTGTTGCCATCGATAAGGTCCAATCGACCCGATTGGAGCAAGGTCGGAACATCATTAGGCAGCAATGCAAGGGCGCGCGCCATATTGCTGCGCGCCCGCTGCAGGTCACCGCGAGCAATGGCCAATTGCGTATCGAGCAGGACCAATGGGCCGGAATTGGGATCCGCGGCCAAACCGCGCGCAATCAGGCTGGTTGCATCTTCCCCGCGGCCAAGCGTCAGACTGGCATCGGCAGCAATCGATAGGCCTGCCCGGATGGGTATGGTCCTGCGCCCAGGGTTTGAAGCGCAAATTGGGCATTGCCGGTCGCCAGAAAAGCCTGCGCCAGCAGGACCCTGGCATCCTTGCCGTATCCGGGATCGCCGGTCAGCCGCTGAAACTCGCTCTTGGCAAGGTCGTAATTGCCGGTTTCCAACGCCAGCTTGCCGTTGAGGAAATGCAGTTCAGGGTCTTGAGGTTCAGCTTTCAGGGCATTCTTCAAATGGAGCCCTGCTGCTTCGAGGTTCCCGCTTGCCAAGGCGGCCCGGGCTTCGTGCCGTTCCGAGACAGTTTCGCCAGAGCAGCCGGAAATACATAAAATAGCGAGCAATATCGATGCGTTAACCATCTTCATCTGTTGCTTCACCGCGTCCGAGCTGATCTACCCCATGCAAGGCCTCTAGAAGAATATCCCTAAGAAGCAGTGAAGTAGCGCGATGAGGCGCGGCTCAACGGTGAATTGGCTGCGATGCCTGGAGAACGAACATGATCAAGACGCTTTGTGCCACTGCAGCTGCCTTGTCGGCGCTGACTGTCGCGGCTCCCGCTTCGGCAGCGGTCTATTTGCTGGGCATGGAAAACGGGACGCGCGTAACAATCGATACCGACCGGGCAACGGGTTCGTGGATCGGTTCACAGATCAACGCGACCTTTTCGGGCGCTGGCCTGGCCAGTTTCAGTGTCGGGGGCAGGGGAATGGCAGTGTCAATCTGCCGCTCTTCGCGGCTGACGTAACTCTTTCGCCGGGATCGACGATCACCGGTAATGACGGCACCAGTTATCACCCCAATCCGGTGCAGCAACAGATGTTCAAGGTTGAGGCTGGCAATGTCCTCAACCTGTGGTCATTCTGGGGCACGGCTGCTTGCCCGACTTGCCAGAACATTGGCGATTATCGTGTGACCGCGATCAATGTCCGGTCATCCAGCGTATCCTCGTCCGGTGGCGGAACCGCGGTGCCGGAGCCGGGTATGCTGGGCCTGCTCGGCTTTGGCCTGGCGGGATTGGTTCTGATCCGCCGTAAGCAGACTGCTGGCATGTCGCAGTTAGCGGGCCGTCTCGCCTAATCCTGCAGCCGCAGGGCCAGGTCGCTCATGAAGCGGGCATCGTCGCCCTTGGCCAGCCAGTCTACTTCGGCCGCCATGCCGCCCAGCATGGCGGCGAGATCATCCTGCTCGGCCTTGGCGTAATTGCCCAGGACATAGCCGCTGACGCGGTCCTTGTGACCGGGGTGGCCGATCCCGATCCGCACCCGGCGGAAATCCGGGCCGAGGTGCTGGTCGATCGAGCGTAGCCCATTGTGTCCCGCCAGGCCGCCACCCTGCCTGACCTTCACCTTGAACGGCGCAAGATCGAGCTCGTCATGAAAGACGGTCAGCGCGTCCACGCCCAGCTTGTAGAACCGCAGTGCCTCGCTGACCGAACGGCCGCTTTCGTTCATGAAGGTGGCGGGCTTCAGCAGCAAAACCTTCTGCCCGCCGATCCGGCCTTCGCGCAGCCAGCCCTGAAACTTCCTGGTTTCGGGCCCGAAGCCGTGGACTTCGGCAATGGTGTCGAGCGCCATGAAGCCGACATTGTGCCGGTGCAGGGCATATTGTGGGCCCGGATTGCCCAGACCGACCCAAAGCTGCACGCCTGTTCTCCAACCCTAAGACAAAGCCGGGCCGCATCGCTGCGGCCCGGCCTTTCTGGAGCAGTAAGGCTGCTCCGGTCAACCAGAAGGGCTTATTCGCCGGCTTCGGTCTTGCTGTTGTCACCTTCTTCGCTGCGCAGGCCCGAAGGGGCAACGATGGTGGCAACGGTATCGTCACGATCAGCGTGGGCAGCGGTAACGCCGGCCGGCAGCTTGATGTCGTGGATATGGATCGAGGCGCCGACTTCCAGGCCGGTGACGTCGATCACAACTTCGTCCGGGATGTTGTCGGGGGCGCAAACGACGTCAAGATCGTGCAGAACGATGTTGAGCACGCCGCCACGCTTCAGGCCCGGCGAGGCATCTTCGTTGGCGAAGTGGACCGGCACGTTCACGTGAACCTTGTGGTCCTTCGAAACGCGCAGGAAGTCGGCGTGGATCGGACGATCGGTGACGGGGTGGAAGGCAACGTCCTTGGGGAGCGTACGCACGGTCTTGCCGCCAACTTCAACCTCGACGATCGAGTTGAAGAAGTGACCCGTGCCAAGCTGCTTGACCAGCAGCTTCTCTTCGACGTGGATCGCCAGCGGCTCTTCGTTGTTGCCGTAAAC
>CAWUNP010000133.1:0-5267 GCA_963923805.1 uncultured Novosphingobium sp.
GGAACCGGGCGGCGCGGCGGCGCTGGCAGCCGCGCTGGCCGGCAAGGTCCCGCTGGATGGGCGCACCGCGATCATGCTGACCGGCAGCAACACCGATCCCGCCAGCTTCGCCAGGGTGCTAAGCAGCAGCGACTAGTTGGATTTGACAATCGGATTCAGCGGGAACACCCTGCACCCCTCGGGTCAAACGCGATAAAAACAAAGGGGGAGACAATGCAGGCACAAATCCTTGCACCGGCCGCTGTGCTGGTGCTGTGGTCGATCGTCATGCTGTTCTGGGTGGCCGGTACACGGCTTCCTGCGATCAAGCAGCGCGGCGGGCTCGGAGCGGCAAAGCCGGGCGGGCGCGGCCAGGATCTGGAAGGGGTGATCCCCGATCAGGTCAACTGGAAATCGCACAACTACACGCACCTGATGGAACAGCCGACGCTGTTCTATGCCACGGTCGCAATCCTGGCGATCATGGGACCGGGTGAGCACGATGTGCTGTTTGCCTGGGCCTATGCCGTCCTGCGGATTCTGCATTCGCTGTGGCAGGCGACTGTGAACAAGGTGCCGGTGCGCTTTGCCCTATTCATGCTATCGACTTTGTGCCTGCTGATGCTGGCACTGCACGCCGCCAAGCTGACAGTGCTGGGCGCGTAACGGGGGAGAATGACAATGATTGGAATGGATATCCTGCAACCGGTGGCCGTGCTGGCCGGCTGGACGATGATCATGTGGCTGTGGATGTATGCCACCCGCATCCCGGCGATGGCCAAGGCCAAGATCGATACCAAGAACCTGATTGGCGGCACTGGCCAGTCACTCGACAATGTCCTGCCCGCCAACACCCAGTGGGTCGCCCACAACTATAACCACCTGCATGAAGCACCGACCGTGTTCTATGCGGTGGCGCTGTCTCTGGCCCTGATCGGTCAGGGCGATGGCCTTAACGCCAAGATTGCCTGGGCCTATGTCGGCCTGCGGATCGTCCACTCGATCGTCCAGGCCACCTGGAACCGCGTGATGGTTCGCTTCATGCTGTTTGCCCTGTCGAGCCTCGCGCTGATCGCGCTGTCGCTCCACCTGATCCTGGCGGCGTTCCACCCCGCCTGATCTGAAAAGCCCCGGCCAGCCCTGCGCTGGCCGGGGCGATTTCATCAGAACATCTTGCGGAATTCGATCTTGGCCACCCGGCCACGCGGGTCGATCAGGTCCGGCTGGTAGCTGATCGGCACCAGACCACTGCCGTCGGTGACGCGCTGGCGGGAATCGAACAGGTTCTCAAACCGCAGCGACAGCATCGAGCCTTTGAAGAACGGCGCCTGCTTGACCAGCTTCTGCTGCTGGCCAAGCGCGGCGAAGAGGTTGATGTTGACCTTGGTCACGCTGCCAAAGCGCAGGTTGTTCGCCCCCGTCAGTTGCGAAGACCCGGTCCAGGTGCCGTTGAAGAACGTCCCGAAGCCATTCTTGAACAGGCCACCGTTGAACTCGATCGTATGGCGCGGCGATCCGCTGGCGGAGAGCGAGTCCCCATTCAGCAGATCAAGCGACGGGCCACCCGGCGCGATCAGGACGGTGCTGTCAAACTGGACGGTGTGAAACATCCCCAGGCTCCAGCGCCCGGGTCCGCGCCCGCCGCCCATCATCGCCATCATCCCGCCGCCGCCGCGACCGGCGCCGCCGCCCTGCAGCCGCGGACCGCCCGAAGGCGCGCCAGCGCCGCGCTGCGGACCTGCGCCGCCCATCATGCCCATGAAGCCGCCGCCGGCCGGCGCCTTGCCGATTTGCCCGCTGAGGTTGAGCCCCCAGCGAAGCCGCGAAGCGCGTTGCTCTGCAAAGGTCACCGGACGCTGGTCGATCGAAACCAGTCGGCCGCTGCCATCCCGGGTTACGCGGCCCGGGAAGGCCGCCTCAATCTCGGGCGTCAGCAAGGGGAAGCTGGCCGTGACGTCGTTTGAGCGATTGCGGAAGTATTCCACCATCAGGCTTGAATTCTGCAGGAACGGCAGCTGCCAGCTTGCCCCGAACTTCAGGTCGCGCTGCTTTTCCTTGCGCAGGCCGGGATTGCCGCCGCCGATCACGCTTGCCAGCACGGTTTCGCTGCGCACCAGATCAAATACGGGGACGTTCAGCGTAACTGTCTGCGGATTGCCCAGCTGGGCCAGACCCGGTGCGATTTCGTTGACCAGATAGCTGGCCGTCAGGCTCAGCTTCTCGAACTTGAACGGCGACCAGATCAACCCCGCGCTCCAATCGACCACCGATCCGAAATCCGACAGGTGATTCCATCCGCCAGAGAAGTTGGCCGAAAGATCGCCCAGCCCCGCGCCAAAGTTTTCACGGCGGCTGGTGATCGGAAGGCCGACGTTTACCGCACCGTTCAGATCGCCCCGGCGCAGGTTGACCGGGCCAGCGGCCGAGCGGGTATCGCTGCTGGCAATATCGGACCAGGTATAGCCGCCGCGCAGCGTAGTGGTCACTTCGCCGCCGGGAAGCCGCGCCGGGCGGCCGATCAGCGTGACAAGGCTGGTAACACTATCCGTATTGCTGCGCGCCGTATCGAACCCCGCACTGGCAACCGGGGGCAAGGTGCCGGTGATTGGCAGCGTGCCGGCCGCGGCAGCCGCAACCAGCGCCGCGGTGTTGGCGCGGCGATCGATGAAGGTGCGGTTTTCGGCGTGAGATCCATCAAGCGTCGCGCTGACTTGCCAATTGCCCAACCGGGTGTTGAGCGCACCACCACCCTGCACGGCCGTGGCGCGGCTTCGACGCTCAAGCGGATCGCTCAGGCTGCGGATGGCCCTGGCACCGCCGGGCGCGGTCAGGGTCATGACATCGAGGCCGGAATAGCCGGTAGTATCGGTGCGGGTGATATTGCCGTTCAGGCTGAAATTGCCGTCCAGCCCATCCTTGCCCAGCCCGCGCGCCAGCGACAGGTTGAGGCCCAGTTCCCGACTGTTGGGGATCAGCGTCCGGAATGCCGCCGGGTCGGGATCGGTTGCAACGGTCGGCACCGATCCGGCGGTCTGGATCACGCCCCGTTCGGCCTCGGTCAGTTTTGATGTGGTATCGATCTTGGCCGTCACGCTGAAGCGCTGCGGCCCCTTGATCCGCAGCCTCGTCGCCTCGCCCTGATAGCTGGCGAACCCGCCGCGGGTCGGCACCCCGGCCTCAACCTCCACAGTCTTTGAAGAAAAATCATTCTTCAGGATCATGTTGACGACGCGGGTATTGGCCGGAAAGCCAAACCGCAGCGCCACCTCTTCGGGCAGGATTTCGACCCGGCGGATCGCTTCTTGCGGGAAGTTGCGCATTTCCCGGAAATTGCCAATCCGCTGGCCATTGATCAGCACCACGGGCGGGCCGCTGACACGGCCGCGGCCCGATCCGGTTTGCGGCGCAAGCTGGGTCAGCACATCGGCCAGGGTGGTCGCGCCGAGCGCCTGAATATCCTTCTCATCAAGCACGGCGATCGGCGGTGCCGGGCTTTCAACCTGACCGCGAATACGCTCGGCCACGACCAGGATCTCGCCGCCTTGCCGCTCCGGGCTGGCGGGTTCAGCTTCCTGCTCGCTGGGTATAGCCGCTTCCGCGCTCTTCGCTTCGACTGCCGGATCGACCGCCAGCGCCGGGGCAGCAAGCAGCACCACCGGCAGCGGGAGGAGAGAAAGATTACGCATTAACACTCCGTGATCGCACGACTTTTACGATCTGAGACCCCCGACCCGGCTGCGCAAATGGGCTGTTGGCGCCGCAATGGCAAGGGCTTGTGGGGTAATAGAATGTCGCAAGTCGACGAACGACAAATGAGGCAGGACAGACGCCCGAGGCTTTCCTTTTCGGCCGCCGGTCGCTATGGCGCGCCGCAATGCAGCCGAACAACATTGGAATTTAGGCCCGGATGGCGAAAGAAGAACTCCTCGAAATGCGCGGAACGGTGGTGGAACTGCTGCCTAACGCGATGTTCCGCGTCCGCCTTGAAAATGACCATGAAATCCTTGGCCACACCGCCGGCAAGATGCGCAAGAACCGCATCCGCGTGCTGGTTGGCGATGAAGTCCTGGTCGAACTGACGCCCTATGACCTGACCAAGGGGCGCATCACCTATCGCTTCATGCCCGGCCGCGGTGGCCCCGGCCAGTACGGCTAAGACCGGCGGGTGACCGCAGCGCAACTGGTTCTGGCCTCTTCATCGCCGCGGCGGCGCGATCTGCTCGCCCGGATCGGCGCCACCCCGGCCCGGATTGCCAGCCCCGACATCGATGAAACCCCCCTCAAAGGCGAGCTTCCGCGCGCCTATGCCCTGCGTCTGGCCAAGACCAAGGCCGCTGCTGTTGCGCGGCACGGGGACGAAATCGTGCTGGCGGGTGACACCACGGTCGCGCTTGGCCGCCGGATTCTGCCGCCAGCCGATAGCGAAGCGGTGCAGCGCAAGCTGCTTGGCCTCCTGTCGGGCCGGCGGCATCAATGCATTTCGGCAATCTGCGTGATCGATCGCGCCGGTCAGGTCCGCACCCGCACGGTTGAGACCGTGGTGGCCTTCAAGCGCCTGTCCGCGGCGGAAATCGAGGCCTATATCGCCAGCGGCGAAGGTCTGGGCAAGGCTGGCGGCTATGCCATTCAGGGCCGTGCCGAGGCGTTGATCCGCTTCGTTTCCGGCAGCCATTCGGGCGTCATCGGCCTCCCGCTGTTTGAAACCCGCGCCCTGCTGCTGTCCGCAGGCTATCCCCTTGGCTGACTGGCTGATTGAGACCGGGATCGGCGAAACCCGCGCGATCCTGGTTGATGGCGGCCAGGTCATTGCCGCCCGGCTGGACTGGACCGGTGACCTGGCGGCAGGCTTGGTCGAGGATGCCGTGCTGGTTTCCCGAGCCGCCGGTTCACGCCGCGGAACCGCGCGCTTTGCCAATGGCGAAGAGGCGCTGGTCGATCAGTTGCCGCAGAACGCCCGCGAAGGCGCCCCGATCCGGCTGAAGGTGATGCGCGCCGCCATGGCCGAGGCCGGGCGACTGAAGCGCGCGCAGGCACGCCCCACGAACGAGGCGCCCTGCCCTGCACCGCCACCCGCAGGCCGGGCCGTCCAGCGCTTTGCCCCAGAACTGTGGGAAGATGTCTGGGCGGAAGCCTGGCACGGAATGGTCCTGTTCCCTGGCGGCGCGCTGACGATCAGCCCGACCCCGGCGATGACCGTGATCGATATCGATGGCGATTTGCCCGCGCCGGCGCTGGCCTTGGCCGCTGTCACCGCGATCGCGGAGACCATCCGCCGCTTCGATCTTGCC
>CAWUNP010000134.1:0-5208 GCA_963923805.1 uncultured Novosphingobium sp.
AAGCACGGTCATACGAACGAGTAGGGATCGATATCCACGGCCACGCGCACGCCCTGCGGGAAGGCCAGCGCGCCCAGCCACTGGCGGATGATGTCCTGCAACTGCGCCGAACGGCGTGCATTGATCAGCAGCCGATAGCGATAGCGCCCGCGTAGCAGCGATAGCGGGGCGGGGGCCGGGCCCAGGATCATCACATCGGGCAGGTTCGGACTGGCCCCGCCGATCTTGCGGGCGGCTTCGCGGGCTTCGGCCTCATCCTCGCTGGAGACGATGATCGCGGCCCAGCGGCCAAAGGGCGGAGCACCCGCATCGCGGCGGGCCTCGGCTTCCGCAGCGTAGAAGGCATCGCGATCCCCGGCGGCCAGCGCGGCGATGACAGCGGCTTCGGGATGGCGGGTCTGGATCAGCACTTCGCCCGGCTTTACCCCGCGCCCGGCGCGGCCGGCTACCTGGGCTATCTGCTGGTAAGTCCGTTCCGCTGCGCGCAGATCGCCGCCTTCCAGCCCCATGTCGGCATCGATCACGCCCACGAGGGTCAGTTCAGGGAAGTGATAGCCCTTTGTGACCAGCTGCGTGCCGACAATCACGTCAATCGCGCCGCCTTCGGCGCGGGCAACGAAATCGGCGATCTTTTCCGGGCTGTTGAGCGTGTCTGACGTGGCAACCGCGATCCGCGCCTCTGGGAACAGCGCCGTCACCTCATCCGCAATCCGTTCCACCCCGGGGCCGCAGGCGACGAGGCAATCGGGCGTGTGGCATTCGGGGCAAGCCTCAGGCACTTCGGAGGCGTGGCCGCAGTGATGGCAGGCCAGCCGCCGCGACAGGCGATGTTCAACCAGCCAGGCCGAGCAGTTCGGGCACTGGAAGCGGTACCCGCAGTGGCGGCAGAGCGTTAGCGGCGCATAGCCGCGGCGGTTGAGGAACAGCAGCGTCTGCTCGCCGCGCTCCAGTCGATTCTCCAGCGCCTTGACCAGCGACGGCGCCAGCCAGTGCTGGCGCGGCGGTTCATCCTTGCGCAGGTCAACCACCTCGACATGGGGCAGGGTGGCCTCGCCAAAGCGGCTGGGCAGGTCGATCTTGGTATAGACTCCGGCTTCGGCCAGCTGGAGCGATTCCAGCGCGGGCGTGGCGCTGGCCAGGATCACCGGGATCGCTTCAAACCGGGCGCGGATCACCGCAACGTCGCGGGCGTTGTAGCGTACCCCGTCATCCTGCTTGAACGAAACCTCGTGGGCTTCATCAACCACGATCAGGCCCAGCTGGCTGAACGGCATGAACAGCGCCGAGCGCGCCCCGACCACCACCTGCGCTTCGCCCGAAACGATGGCCCGCCAGGCCCGCCGCCGCTCGCTCTGCTTGAGGCTGGAATGCCACAGCACCGGCGGCACCCCGAAACGCGCTTCGAACCGGCGCAGGAAGTTTTCGGTCAGGGCGATTTCGGGCAGCATGACCAGCACCTGCTTGCGGTCCCGGATCGTCGCGGCAATCGCCTCGAAATAGCATTCGGTCTTGCCCGATCCGGTCACCCCGTCGAGCAGGAATGGCTTGAAGCCGCCAGCTTCAACGGCGGCGACGAATTCGTCCGCTGCCGCTTGCTGCTGGTCAGACAATTCCGGCTGGGCATGGTCCGGCCGGGCGCGGGGATAGGCGCGATCGAGATCAACCGTGACCGGTTCCAGCATCCCGGCATTGACCATGCCGCGCAGCACGCCTTCGGAGACGCAGGCCAATTCGGCCAGTTCGCGGATCGAGGCCTGTTCGCCCTGCAAGGCATCCATCGCAGCGGCGCGCTGCGGGGTGAGGCGGGCAGGCTCGTGGCCGGACAGGCGGTATTCGGTCGTGGTCCCGCCGCCGCGCAGCGCCGCCATCGATCCCAGCATCATCCGCGCCACGGAATTCAGGGGTGCGCAGTAATAGTCCGCCGTCCATTCGACCAGCCGCCGGAGTGGTTCTGAAATCGGCGGGACGGGTAGCACTTCCAGGAGCGGGCGCAGCTTGGCCTCCGGCACTTCGGTGCCGTCCAGCCGGTCCGGTTCCCAGACGATGCCCAGCACCTGCCTTGGCCCCAGCGGAGCGATCACCACCTGGCCCAGTTCCACCGTCACGCCCGGCGGCACCCGGTAATCGAGCACGGACAGGACCGGATTGAAGACAAGAAGGCGGACGCGGGACATGGCTAGCGCCCCTATGCGCAGAAACCGCGCGGGGGGCTAGGCCCTCGGCGCAGGCTTCCCTATAGCATCCGCAGAATCGTTATTCGGAGCAGCACCCGTGAAGTTCTTTGCCGACACCGCCGAAATCGCCGAAATCAAGGAACTGGCTGCCACCGGCCTGCTCGACGGGGTGACCACCAACCCTTCGCTGATCGCCAAGTCCGGCCGTGACTTTATCGAAGTGACGCGCGAAATCTGCGGGATCACCAGCGGTCCGGTCAGCGCCGAAGTGGTGGCACTAGATCACGAAGGCATGATGCGCGAGGCCGAAATCCTCCGCAAGATCGCCGACAACGTCTGCATCAAGGTGCCGCTGACGATTGACGGCCTGAAGACCTGCAAGGCGCTGACCAGCGACGGCACCATGGTCAACGTCACGCTCTGCTTCTCGGCCAATCAGGCGCTGCTGGCGGCCAAGGCGGGCGCGACCTTTGTTTCGCCCTTCGTCGGTCGCCACGATGACAACGGCTTCGATGGCATGCAGCTGATCAGCGACATCCGCCTGATCTATGACAACTATGCCTTTGATACTCAGATCCTCGTCGCTTCGGTGCGCCACGGGATTCACGTGCTGGAAGCCGCCAAGATCGGCGCCGACGTGATGACCGCGCCGCCTTCGGTCATCAAGGGGCTGTTCAAGCATGTCCTGACCGAGAAGGGCATCGAAGGCTTCATGGCCGATTGGGCCAAGACCGGGCAGACGATCTGATCGATCAACACCACCCGTCGCCCTGAACTTGTTTCAGGGCCCATCGTGCAGCAAGAGCGGCGAATGCGGATTATGAAGTGCAGGATTGCAGCAGTCCCGCTTCACATCCGCCACAACTGGGCTGACCGAAAAATGGGTCTTGAAACAAGTTCAGGATGACGAGGCAGGATAGGAAAGGCTAGGTGCACAGGTTCCATGGCTGACGAAACGCCCCTCGATCGCTTCCGCTCAGTGTTGACCGGCGCCAGCCGGGCGATTTCGCACGAGCCGGAACTCGAAGTGGCGTGGACGGCCGACATGGCCGTGGCCAATGGCAAGAACCTGAGGGTGCCGATGCCGGGCCGCAACTTGCCGCGCGATCAGGCGATGGAAGCCCGCGGCCACGCGGATTCGATGGCGCTGCGCCTGCGCCATCACAACGAGGCGCTTCATGCCAGGTCGGCGCCCAGCGATCCCTCGGCGCGGGCCTGCTATGATTTGGTTGAACAGGTGCGGTACGAGGCCTTGGGCTCCAAAGCCTATGCCGGGATGCGCGACAATCTGGACGCGGCGATGGCCGTGCGGATTGGCGGCGATCCGATCGCCCGCGCCACCAGCCCGGATGAAGTGCCGCTGCCGGTCGCGCTGTCGCTGTTGCTGCGTGAACACCTCACCGGCCAGCCGGTGCCAGAGGTTGCGCGTAAGGGCACCGACATGCTGCGCGGCTGGATTTCGGAGCGTGCCGGGACGGATTTCGATGCACTCGCGCTCTCGCTCGATGACCAGAAAGCTTTTCAGGCGCTGAGCCTCGACATGCTGCAGCATCTTGATTTGACCCGCTCTGAACCGATTGAGGCCGAACCCGAAGAGGGCGAGGACCAGGACGGCGAGGACGACAGCGAGGACAATCCCGACGCCGGGGATAGCCAGGAAGACCAGGCCCCCAGCGAAGTCGCCGGTGAGCCCACCGAAGGCGAAGAGGAAGGCGAGGGCGAGGCCGAGCAGCAGGTCGAGGATGACAATGCCGAGGCCGAAGCCGGGGATGATGGTGAGGAGGGGATGCTTCCCGTCCGCCCAAACCGGCCGTGGACCGACATTCCGGGCAACTTCGATTACAAGGTTTTTACCGAGCAGTTCGACGAAGTCGTCGCGGCGCAGGACCTGTGCGATGAGGAAGAGCTGACCCGGCTGCGGGCCTATCTCGATGCCCAGCTCAAGGGCTTGCAGGGCATTGTCACCAAGCTGGCCAACCGGCTCCAGCGGCGGCTGATGGCCCAGCAGAACCGCTCGTGGGATTTCGATCAGGAAGAGGGCATCCTTGATGCTGCGCGGTTGGCCCGCGTGGTGATCTCGCCCGGTCAGTCGCTGTCATACAAGATCGAGCGCGATGTCGAGTTCAAGGACACGATTGTTACCCTGCTGATCGACAATTCCGGCTCGATGCGCGGGCGGCCGATCTCGATCGCGGCAATCAGCGCCGATGTGCTGGCCCGCACGCTGGAGCGGTGCGGCGTAAAGACCGAGATTCTGGGCTTCACCACGCGCGCCTGGAAGGGCGGACAAAGCCGCGAAGCCTGGCTGGCGGGCGGGAAGCCGGCCCAGCCGGGCCGCCTCAACGACATGCGCCATATCGTCTACAAGAAGGCGGACGAGCCCTATCGCCGTAGCCGTCGCAACCTGGGCCTGATGATGCGCGAAGGCCTGCTCAAGGAAAACATCGATGGTGAGGCGCTGCTTTGGGCCCACACCCGGATGCTGGCCCGGCCGGAAGACCGCCGGATCCTGATGGTCATTTCCGACGGCGCACCGGTCGACGATTCGACCCTCAGCGTGAACACCGCCGGTTATCTGGAACAGCACCTGCGCAAGGTGATTGACTGGATCGAACGCCAGTCTCCGGTCCAGCTGGTGGCCATCGGGATTGGTCACGATGTGACCCGCTATTACCGCCGCGCCGTGACTATCATGGATGTTGAGCAGCTTGGCGGCACGATGATCGAGCAGCTGGCTGCCCTGTTCGAGGACGAATAGGCTTGACCGCTCCGTTTAATCGCACGATTAAACGCCCCATGACCAAAGCCGCTACCACCACCGAAGCCGTCATGACCCGCCGTTCGATCCGGTCGTTCAGTGACAAGCCCGTTCCACTCGACATCATCAAGCAGGTGATGGAAACAGCCCGCTGGACCCCGTCCGGCTGCAACTTCCAGCCGTGGGAGGGCGCCATCCTGACCGGCGAACCGCTGCGCCAGCTGCAGGAAATCTGTCTCTTATACACATCTCCGAGCCCACGAGACCTCTCTACAT
>CAWUNP010000135.1:0-5206 GCA_963923805.1 uncultured Novosphingobium sp.
AGATGTAGAGAGGTCTCGTGGGCTCGGAGATGTGTATAAGAGACAGGTCCAACGCGCCGTTTGGCGAGGATGAGTGGCAGGCGGAAATGACCCGCAACTTCGGGATCGCGCTGGTCTCGGGCGTCTTGCTGGTCTTTGCGGTGCTGGTCCTGCTCTATCATCGCTTCGTCTCGCCGCTGGTCAACATGAGCTCGCTGTTCCTTGCCCCGCTGGGCGGGCTGCTGGCGTTGCTGCTGGTGGGCCAGCCGATGTCGATGCCGGTGTTCATCGGGATCCTGATGCTGTTCGGGATCGTCGCCAAGAACTCGATCCTGCTGGTCGATTTCGCGATCGAGGAGATGCAGCGCGGGGTCGAAAAGTTCGATGCCATTGTCGAAGCCGGACACAAGCGCGCCCAGCCGATCATCATGACCACCGTGGCCATGACCGCAGGCATGGTGCCAACCGCGATCTCGGGCATGATCGGTTCGGGCGACGGGGCCTGGCGCGCGCCGATGGGCACGGTCGTGATCGGGGGGCTGATCCTCTCGACCCTGCTGACCCTGCTGATCGTGCCGGCTGGCTTCAGCCTGGCCGACGGCTTCGAAAAGCGCGCTGGCCCGTGGCTGCGCAAGCGGGTTCTCAGCTATCAGCCGGGCGATGAGCACGGCGCCAGGGACGGCCTCCACGGCGGGGCGCTGCCGGCCGAGTGAGCGGCCTGATCCCCCCGGTGACTGTGCGCGGCGGTCTTCCGGCTGACCGCGCGCAGCGCATGCGGCGGGTGGCCACGGGGCTGCTCGTGGCCATGGCCGGGCTCTACCTTGTCGCCCGCCACTATCAGGGCCTGCACCCGGCGATGGGCTATCTGCTGGCCTTTGCCGAGGCGGCCATGGTGGGCGGACTGGCAGACTGGTTTGCGGTAACCGCGCTGTTCCGCCACCCGCTGGGCCTGCCGATCCCGCACACGGCGATCGTACCCGAAAACAAGGACCGCATCGCCGATACGATGGCGGCCTTCCTGCGGACCAATTTCCTCACACCCCAGGTCGTCGCCCGCCGGATGAGCGGGATGAACCTGGCCGCAGCCGTTGGCAATTGGCTGGCAGACCCGCAGACGGGCGGTTCCAGCCGCCTGCGCGCCGGGGCGGCTGACCTGCTGGCCCACGTGCTCGAATCGCTCGATCCGGAACGGCTGGGCAACCAGGTCCGAGGCGGGCTGTTCAAGCAGATCGACAGGCTCGAGGTCTCGCCCCTGCTGGGCCAGATGCTCGGCACGGCGATTGCCGACAAGCGCCATATGCCGGTGATTGAATCGCTGGTGCGCTGGGCCGGGCTGACCTTGGAAGACAACGAAGCGATGGTGCGCGAGCTGATTCATGCTCGCGCCAATGCCATCCTGCGCTGGACCGGGCTGGACGAACGGCTGGCCAATTCGGTGCTCGACGGGCTTTACAAGCTGCTGGCCGAAGTGATCGTCGATCCCGATCATCCCCTGCGCGGCAAAATTGAGGAAGGCCTGGCCAAGCTGGCCGATGACCTGCAGCGTGATCCCGACCTGCGCACCAAGATCGAGCGGATGAAGGGTGACCTGATCGCCAATCCCGCCGTCTCGACCTGGTGGCAAGGCGTGTGGGAGCGGCTGCGGCTGAAGATGCTCGATCGCCTCCGCCAGCCCGAAGGTCAGATCGGCAGCCAGGCGGCCGAGGCGCTGGCCGAACTGGGCCGCCACCTGCGCGATGATCCGGCGATGCAGGACCAGATCAACCGCTTTGCCCGCCGCACGCTGGTGGGCGCTTCGGTCCGCTATGGCGATCAGATCGTCCGGCTGGTGTCAGAGACAGTGAAGCGCTGGGATGCCAGCACCGTTACCGACCGGATCGAGGGCGCCGTGGGCCGCGATCTCCAGTTCATCCGCATCAACGGCACCATGGTGGGCGGGCTGGTTGGCGTGATTATCCACGCGGTGGACCAGCTGCTGTGAGCGCGCCCGTCCTTACCACCGCCCGCTTCGAACTGTGGCGGCCGCAGGTTGGCGATCTGGCTGACCTGTTTGAACTGACCCGCGATGACGAGACCCGGCGCTTCCTTGGCAGCTTCGTTCCGACCGAGATGGACAGCTTCGCCCGCCTGACGCGCAATGCCGGTTCCTGGGCGCTGTGGGGCTATGGCACCTTCATGGTGCGGCGGAAGGGTGAGGGGCGGATCGTGGCCAACTGCGGCGTGTTCCGCAGCCATCGCGGCTTTGGCGCGGAGCAGGGCCTCGATAACGTCGCCGAAGCCGGCTGGATCGTTCACCGCGATGCCTGGGGCCAGGGCCTCGCCAGCGAAGTCATGACCGCGGCCATGTCCTGGTTCGACCAGACCCACGGCCGCCAGCGCGTCGCCTGCATGATCGAGGAAGGTCACGGTGCGAGCGAGGCGATTGCGGCGAAGCTGGGCTTCGTGCGCTACGGGCGGCAGCAGCCGGAAGAAGGCGCGGCTTTGGGGCTGTGGGAGCGGGTTTAACCGCCAATAAGAAAAGGCCCCGCTTGCGCAGGGCCTTTCCGTGTTTCGCGATTTTGCCGCTGATCAAAGCTTGCCGGTCAGTTCCGGGACAACCGTGAACAGATCGCCGACCAGGCCGATATCCGCGATCTGGAAGATCGGGGCGTCCTCGTCCTTGTTGATGGCGATGATCGTCTTGGAGTCCTTCATGCCGGCGAGGTGCTGGATCGCGCCCGAGATGCCGACCGCGACGTAGACTTCCGGGGCGACGATCTTGCCGGTCTGGCCGACCTGATAGTCGTTGGGGACATAGCCCGCATCGACCGCCGCGCGGCTGGCGCCGACGCCCGCGCCCAGCTTGTCAGCCAGCGGGAAGATGGTGGCCTTGAAGGTGTCCGCATCCTTGAGGGCGCGGCCGCCCGAGACGATGATCTTGGCGCTGGTCAGTTCCGGACGCTCGCTCTTGGCGACTTCCGCACCGACGAAGCTGCTGGTACCAGCGGCACCCGGGCCCGAAACGGCTTCGACCGGGGCCGAGCCGCCGGTGGCGGCGGCCTTGGCGAAGGCCGTGCCGCGCACGGTGATCACCAGCTTGGCATCGCTCGATTCGACCGTGGCGATGGCGTTGCCGGCATAGATCGGACGGGTGAAGGTCTTGGGGCCTTCGACCGACAGGATGTCCGAGATCTGCATCACGTCGAGCAGCGCGGCGACGCGCGGCGCGATGTTCTTGCCGGTGGTGGTGGCGGGCGCGAGGAACGCGTCGTGATCGGCCATCAGGCCCGCGATCAGCGGCGCGACGTTTTCGGCCAGGGCATTGGCATAGGCCGCATCGTCAGCAACGTGGACCTTGGCCACGCGGGCGATCTGCGCGGCGGCGGCACCGGCAGCGGCGCAGCCCGAACCTGCGACCAGCAGGTGGACTTCACCCAGCTGGGCAGCGGCGGTGACCACGGCCAGGGTAGCATCCTTGACCGAGGTGTTGTCGTGTTCGACCCAAACGAGCGTCTTGGCCATCAGGCGACTCCCATTTCCTTGAGCTTGGCGACGAGGGCGTCCACGTCTGCCACCTTGATGCCGGCGCTGCGCACCGGCGGTTCGCTGACCTTGAGGGTCTTGAGGCGCGGCGCGATGTCCACGCCGTAGTCAGCCGGGGCCTTGGTGGCGAGCGGCTTCGACTTGGCCTTCATGATGTTCGGCAGCGAGGCATAGCGCGGCTCGTTGAGGCGCAGGTCGGTGGTGACCACGGCCGGCAGAGCCAGCTTCACGGTTTCCAGACCGCCGTCGATTTCCCGCTTCACAACCACGCTGTCACCTTCGACGGTGACTTCGTTGGCGAAGGTGCCCTGCGGGCGGCCCATCAGCGCGGCGACCATCTGGCCAACCTGGTTCGAATCGTCGTCGATCGCCTGCTTGCCGGTGATGATCAGGCCGGGCTGCTCTTCTTCAGCCACGCCCTTGACGATCTTGGCGACGGCCAGCGGCTCGACGTCCACGCCATCATCGACCTGGACGAGCACGGCGCGGTCTGCACCCATCGCCAGCGCGGTGCGCAGCGTTTCCTGGGCCTTGGCCGGACCGACCGAGAGGGCGACGATTTCGGTAACCACGCCCTTTTCCTTGAGGCGGATGGCTTCCTCAACCGCGATCTCGTCGAACGGGTTCATGCTCATCTTCACATTGGCGAGATCAACGCCGGTGCCGTCGGACTTTACCCGCGGCTTCACGTTGTAATCGATCACGCGCTTCACGCAGACCAGGGCCTTCATCGGTTCAAGCCTTTCGCTTTGCCATGTTGCATCGCGGCATTACTGCCGTTTACGTAAACGTCAACTCCGATCAGCGGCCTCAGGCCACCGCACGGACTTCGGCGACGATCTTCTTGGCGGCATCGCCCAGATCATTGGCGGGGACGATCGGCAGGCCCGAATTGGCCAGGATGTCCTTGCCCTGCTGGACGTTGGTGCCTTCAAGGCGAACCACCAGCGGAACCGAGAGGTTCACTTCCTTGGCCGCGGCAACGATGCCTTCGGCGATGATGTCGCACTTCATGATCCCGCCGAAGATGTTGACGAGAATGCCCTTCACCGCCGGGTCCTTGAGGATGATCTTGAAGGCCGCGGTGACCTTTTCCTTGGAGGCGCCGCCGCCCACGTCGAGGAAGTTGGCCGGGAATTCGCCGTTCAGCTTGATGATGTCCATCGTCGCCATGGCCAGGCCCGCGCCGTTGACCATGCAGCCGATGTTCCCGTCGAGCTTGATATAGGCCAGGTCATATTCGCTGGCTTCGAGTTCGGCCGGATCTTCCTCGGTCGTGTCGCGCAGTTCCATCAGGTCCTTGTGGCGGAACATGGCATTGCCATCGAAGCCAACCTTGGCGTCGAGCACGTAGAGCTTGTCACCCTCGGCAGTCGGGCAGACGGCCAGCGGGTTGATTTCGATCTGTTCGGCATCGGTGCCGAGGAACGCGGCATAGAGACCGGCCAGGATCTGCGCAGCCTGCTTGGCGAGGTCACCGGTCAGGCCCAGCGCCTTGGCAACGGCGCGGCCGTGGTGCGGCATCAGGCCGGTGGCCGGATCGATGGTGACGGTGTGGATCTTTTCCGGGGTGTCATGGGCCACGGTTTCGATGTCCATGCCGCCTTCGGTCGAGGCGACCACGGCGATCCGGCTGGTGGCGCGATCGACCAGCAGCGCGAGGTAGAATTCCTTGCCGATGTCCACGCCGTCGGTGATGTAGAGG
>CAWUNP010000136.1:0-5189 GCA_963923805.1 uncultured Novosphingobium sp.
ACACAAGGAGTATCGTCGGCAGCGTCAGATGTGTATAAGAGACAGGTCTTCGTCTCGGGCGGGCCGATGGAAGCCGGCAAGGTGGTGCTCAAGGGCAAGGAAGTCGCGCTCGATCTGGTCGATGCGATGGTTGCCGCCGCTGACGAAAGCTACACCGACGAGGAAGTGCAGACGATCGAGCGTTCGGCTTGCCCGACTTGCGGGTCGTGCTCGGGCATGTTCACCGCCAATTCGATGAACTGCCTGACCGAGGCGCTGGGCCTGTCGCTGCCAGGCAATGGTTCGGTCCTGGCGACCCATGCTGACCGGCAGGCGCTGTTCCTGCGCGCTGGTCGCCTCGCAGTCGACCTGTGCCGCCGTTATTACGAACAGGACGATGCCTCGGTCCTGCCGCGCTCGATCGGCAGCTTCCGCGCTTTCGAGAACGCGGTGGCGTTGGACATCGCGATGGGCGGATCGACCAACACCGTGCTGCACCTGCTGGCCGCCGCACACGAGGCGGGCGTCGATTTCACCATGGCCGATATTGACCGGCTGAGCCGCAAGGTGCCGTGCCTGTCCAAGGTCGCGCCCGCGAAGGCCGACGTTCACATGGAAGACGTTCACCGCGCCGGCGGGATCATGGCGATATTGGGTGAACTGGACCGCGCGGGCCTGCTCCATACCGATCTGCCGACGGTGCACAGCGCCACCCTGGGCCTGGCGCTGGATACCTGGGACATCAAGCGCACCGATGATCCGGCAGTGCACGAATTTTACCGCGCCGCGCCGGGCGGGGTGCCGACGCAGGTGGCCTTCAGCCAGTCACGTCGCTGGGATGATCTGGATACCGACCGGGAAAAGGGCGTGATCCGTGCGAAAGACCACGCCTTCTCGCAGGATGGCGGGCTGGCCGTGCTGTTCGGCAATATCGCCCGCGATGGCTGCATCGTGAAAACCGCCGGGGTGGATGACAGCATCCTGAAATTCTCCGGCCCGGCCAAGGTCTTTGAAAGCCAGGATGCCGCTGTGACGGGAATCCTCACCGGGCAGGTTGAGGCCGGTGACGTGGTGGTGATCCGCTATGAAGGACCCAAGGGCGGACCGGGCATGCAGGAAATGCTCTATCCTACCAGCTACCTCAAATCGAAGGGGCTGGGCGCGGCCTGCGCCTTGCTGACAGACGGACGCTTTTCGGGCGGCACCTCGGGCCTGTCGATCGGCCACGTTTCGCCTGAAGCGGCAGAGGGCGGCGAAATCGGGCTGGTCGAACCGGGTGACCGGATCGAGATCGATATTCCGAACCGCACGATCAACCTGGCCGTATCGGACGAGGAACTGGCCCAGCGGCGCGCGGCGCAGCAGGCCAAGGGCTGGAAACCGGCGCAGGAGAGGCCGCGCAAGGTTTCCGTAGCACTTCAGGCCTATGCTGCGATGACCACGAGCGCTGCCCGCGGGGCGGTGCGTGACTTGTCGCAATTGGAGCCGAAATGACCCGAGCCGCTTTCACCATCCTGCCGCTGGTACTGCTGAGTGCCTGCAAAGACCCTGCACCCGGCGAAGGCGGCGTGGCGAAAAGCGATAAGATCTGGTGCGCCCCGGCCGGGTCGCGCGAGTTCAGGCAGGACTGCGCGCTGGAGCGCGGCACTGAAGAAGGGCGCGAAACCTTTGTGGTCCGCCACCCGGATGGCAAGTTCCGCCGCCTGATTGCCAGCGAAGACGGGCAGAACCTCCTCGCCGCTGATGGTGCCGAGCAGAGCCAGTCGGCGCGCAAGGGGGATCGCTGGGAGGTGATCCTGGGCGATGATCGCTATGTCGTGCCGGTCAGGGCCGATGCGCCACGCCCCTGATCAGGTCCTGACTGCCGCGCAGATGCGCGATGCGGAGCAGGCGTTGATTGCGGGCGGCACTTCCGTTGACGAATTGATGCAGCGCGCCGGGCGCGGCGCGGCTGAATGGGTCTGGCGGCTGAGTGGGGGCCTCTCCGTTACCATACTCTGCGGCCCCGGCAATAACGGCGGGGATGGCTATGTCATTGCCGAGGCAATCCGGCAGCGCGGCGGCGTCGTGCAGGTAGTCGCGGCAAGTGAGCCCAAGACTGCCGCGGCGCGAACCGCGAGCGGGCTGTTCCAAGGCGCGGTGCTGGAGCGCGATGCCGCCGTGCAGGGCGAAGTTCTGGTCGATTGCCTGTTCGGCACCGGCCTGACCCGCCCGCTGAATATTGACGATCTCGCCTTGCTCAATCGCCTCTCTGCCAGTCATCCGCGCCGGGTGGCGATTGACCTGCCCAGCGGGGTTCACGCCGATAACGGCCTGATGCTCAATGCTGGCCTGCCGAATTGGCACCTGACCCTGGCCCTGGGCGCGTGGAAACCGGCCCATTTTCTCCTGCCCGCCGCGCCGACGATGGGTGAGCTGCGGCTGGTCCCGATCGGGGTGGAGCCGGTTGCCGAAGCGGGCCTGCGGATCGCGCGGCCGATCCTGTCCGCACCGGCCGCAGATGACCACAAGTACAAGCGCGGCCTGCTGGGCGTGATCGCCGGCGCCATGCCCGGCGCTGCGCTGCTCGCAGCCCGCGCGGCGCAGGGGGCAGGGGCGGGCTACGTCAAGCTGCTGGGCGCAGCAGAGGGCGGACCGCCCGATCTGGTGGTCGATCGCCAGCCACTGGCCGAGGCTCTGGCTGACAGCCGCTATGCCGCATTGCTGGTTGGCCCCGGCTTGGGTCGCCACGCCGCCGCGCGCAAGGCGCTGGCGCTCGCCCTGGCCGAACCGATCCCGGCTGTGGTCGACGCCGATGCCCTGATCCTGCTCAGCCCGCACAACCTGGCAGAGCGCGAAGCTCCGGTGATCGCCACACCCCACGATGGCGAACTCTTCGCCCTTGAACGCGCCTTCGGCCTCGACGGATCGGGCAGCAAGGTGGAGCGGGCCGCGGCCTTGGCGCGGATGACCGGCATGGTCGTGGTGGCCAAGGGGGCTGACACCTTGGTCGCGGCACCCGATGGCCAGGTGGCATTTGCACCGCGCGCTTCGACATGGCTTTCGACGGCCGGGACGGGCGATGTGCTGGCCGGAACGATCGCCAGCCGTCTGGCTTATGGCGCGGAGCCCTTTGCGGCGGCCTGTGAGGGTGTTTGGCTCCATTGTGCGGCCTCTAGGTGCACCTTGGTGCCGTTCAGCGCCGGACAGCTTGCAGAGCAGATTGCAAGGGCCTACGCGGCCTGCCTGTGACCGATAGCGACGAACCCATCATCCGCATTGCCGCCAAGGGCGACGGCATCACCCCCTCCGGCCGCTATGCCTGGGGCGCCGCGCCGGGCGATGTTTTGCGCGCCGATGGCACGCTGGAATGGGGCCCGCACCACGTAACGCCGCCCTGCCGCCACTTCGCCCAGTGCGGCGGTTGCCAGCTGCAACAGCTTGATGAGGCAAGCCTGGCAGACTTCGTCGCCGCGCGGGTCAGCAATGCCTCGTCCTCGCAGGAACTCGGCGCGGAGCTGATCACACCGCCGCACCTCTCGCCGCCCGCCAGCCGCCGCCGCGCTTCGCTGCGCGCCGAGAGCAGCCAGGGCCGGGTGGTGATCGGCTTCCGCGAGGCACGCTCGCACCGGCTGGTCGAACTGGGCGAATGCCCGGTGCTGCGGCCCGAAATCGTCAGCATCCTGCCAGACCTGCGCAAGCTGCTGATCAAGCTGGGGCAGGGACAGGCACCGAAGAAGACCAAGGGCAAGCCCGGCAAGCATGCCCACGCCAAGCTGGCCGCCGATATCGAGGTGACTGTCGCCGATCAGGGGCTGGATCTGGGCATCAAGGGCCTCAGCGCCGAGGGGTTGGTGCTGACCGAACTGCTGCTCGATTTCGCCCGCGATCACGGCCTGGCGCGGCTAACGCTGGATGCGGGCTATGGTCCGGACACGGTCTGGGAGCCGGAACCCGTCACGGTCACGCTATCCGGCGTTGCCGTGCCGTTTCCGCCCGGGGCTTTCCTGCAAGCGACGGCAGACGGCGAAGCGGCGCTGGTTGGCGCGGCGAAGGAATGGCTGGCGGGCAGCACGACCGTGGCTGACCTGTTTTCCGGCCTTGGCACTTTCGCCTTCGCGCTGGCCGGGCCGGAAACCAAGGTGCTGGCAGCCGAAGCCGAACGCGCGGCGCACCTGGCCTGCAAGGCGGCGGCAGGGCGGGCCGGACTGCCGGTGCACAGCCTCCACCGCGACCTGTTTCGTAATCCGTTGCAAGCGGATGAACTCAATCGTTTTGCCGCTGTCGTGCTTGACCCGCCCCGCGCCGGCGCGCGCGAACAGGTCGAGCGGATTGCCGACAGCACGGTCAACAAGGTGGTCTATATCAGCTGCAATCCCGCCAGCTGGGCCAAGGATGCCCGAACGCTGGTCGAGGCCGGCTATGTGCTCAAGGAACTGCGCCCGGTCGGCCAGTTCCGCTGGTCCACCCATGTCGAACTGGCGAGCCTGTTTGTTCGAGAAGACGCGTGATGAAGTTCTTCGTTGTCACCATGACCCACCCGGACGGCCCCGGCTGGGGCACGCACGTGATGCCGCATGTTGAATATCTCAACGGCCTGATTGCCCAGGGTAAGCTGCGCGCCTCGGGGCCGGTCGTCGGTAGCGCATTGCGCGCGGGCCTTCTGATATTCAAGGTGCAGGACCGCGCAGAACTGGATGCGCTGATTGCGGCCGATCCGTTTGCGATCGAAGGCCTGATCGAGGAACTGACCGTGACCGAATGGAACCCGATGTTCGGCGCCTTCGCGGCCGAAGCCGCGCCTTACGCGCCACCGGCCAACTAGCGCGGCCTGCCAAAAGCAAATGGGGCCGGTGTCGCCACCAGCCCCACGCTACGCCTTCTGCGGTTCCAGGCGAGTTGGGCGATCGCCGTTCCGGGGTTGTCCTGGACAGTTCAGCCGCGGTGATGCGTTTCGGTCACCTCGCGTGCCATCGCACCGTAAGTGCGATTGCCTTTAGGGACTTGGCATCGTGATGCTCGTCGCATCGGGCCTGTTCTACCCGGCCGAAGCCTGGTTTCACACACTGTCTCGCACATTCCGGCTGGCTCGTGAGAGCCGGCGCTCATCGCCCGGTATCGCTCCCGGCGTCCGGTTCCGTCAGGCGGCTGGTTCCGGCCCGAAAGCCTTTCCCATTCCGCCTGGCGGTTCCGAAGCTGCTTCCCGCCCGCCGTTCCGGCTTTCCTTCTGC
>CAWUNP010000137.1:0-5148 GCA_963923805.1 uncultured Novosphingobium sp.
AGCTGTCTTGCTGCGCGGCCAATTTGCGGGCGGCGGTGATCAGCTGGGCGGGCGTGGCACGGCCCGCCTGGAAGCTGGCGTTGAGCGAATCCGCCAGGGCCTGTGCCTCTCCGCCGGGCAGGCGATCGGCAAGGGCGATCAGCTTGTTCCATTCGCGCAACGGCAGCTCGAACCGGTAATAGCCGGTCCCGCCGACATTCGGCATCATGGCACCCTTGCCATTGTAGCTGATCGCCACGCTGGCTTCAGTCAGCAACTGGCACTGCGGTGCGGCGGCCGTGGTGCGCAGGCACAGCGGAATGCCCCAGCGGGTGTCCGGCGGCGTGGTGCCGAGCTGGGCGTAACGGCTCTGGCTGACCTGCCAGCCCTTCCCGGCCTTGGCGAAAGTCAGCAGCGGCACGCCCTGCTGGTCGGTAAAGCTCTGCATCGCCGGCACGATCCGGGGGTCACCCGAAGCCTCGGCCATGGCGGTGAAAAACTCGATGCTGGTGGCATTGCCATAGCGGTGCGCGGCCATGTAGCGGCGCACCCCGTCGCGGAACTTGTCATCGCCCATGTAGCCGGCGATCATCGCCACCACGTGGCCGCCCTTGCCATAGGTGATCGAATCGAAGGCTTCGTCGATCTGGCTGTTGGTCTGGATCGGCTGGCGGATCGGACGCCCGGCCACCAGGGCATCGGTGCGCATGGCATCGAAGCCTTCCTGCACGGCCCCGGCCCGGATGTTGAGCGCAGGCCGCCATTCGTTGCCGATGCGGAAGCCCATCCAGTTGGCGAAGCTTTCGTTCAGCCAGATATCGTCCCACCAGGCCGGGGTAACGAGATCGCCAAACCACTGGTGCGCCAGCTCGTGGCTGACCACCATGCCGAAGCTGCGCATCTGGCTGGTCGTGGCATTCTCATCCAGCACCAGCAGCGCATCGTTGTAGAGATCGGCCCCGGCATTCTCCATCGCCCCGGGCATGATCGGTGAAGTGATCTGGTCCAGCTTGGGATAGGGGAAGGATTCGTTGAAATAGGCCTCCAGCAGGCGAACGATCGTCTTCGATTCCTCCAGCGCGAAGGCCAGCTTCTGGCCATTGGGCTGCGGCGAGACGATCCGCATCGGCAGCGGCCTGGCGCGCTGCGGCGTGGGCGGCACGGTCCCTTCGGCCACGGCAAACGGACCGACCATGGCCGCGACCAGATAGGTCGGCAGCGGCAGGGTGGGGGCAAAGGTGTGGACGTCCAGCCCCCCTTCGCGGGTGACGCCGGTTTCGGGGGCATTGCTGATCGCGGTCTGCCCCGGTGGGGTGCGCAGGGTGATGGTAAACGGTGTCTTGAAGCCGGGCTCGTCGAAGCTCGGGAACACGCCGCGCGCATCGATCGATTCTTGCTGGGTCCAGGCATACCACTGGTCTGCCACCTTGACCCGGAACAGCCCGGCCGGGGCGCTCTGGAACGGCGCGTTGTAGGCAAAGCGGAAGGTGACCGGCCCGGCCGGGACGGGCTCGGCAAAGGTCAGTCGGCCGACGCCGGTTTCGTTGAGTTGGTGCCAGCTGGGCGTCAGCACCTTGCCGCCGGCCAGGGCCTCGACCGAGAGGATCGCCATGTCGCGCCAGTGCAGGTCAATCGTGCGGCTGGCCGTCTTCAGCACCGCGTCGATCTCGGTCTTGCCCGAGAAGCGTTCCTGCGCGGGATCGATCGTCAGATCGATCCGATAGGCCTGCGGCTTGACCTGCCCGGTCAGCTTGCCCACCGGGACCGGGGGAACTTCAGGCCGTGTCGCCGGAGCGGCGGCCTGCCCCCAGGCCGGGGCATTGATCGAAAGGGCCAGGGCGGCCGCGACAGTAAACTTCCAGTGCATCAGGATCCCCATCCAGACGAGTGATGACCCGCGCCTGCGCGACGAAGGCGCGGCGCGAGCATGGTGTTCGACCGGAGGGATACTGCTATCGACGGAAGCCTAGCGCAACAGTCCGCCCAACAGACCGCGGGCAAAGCGGCCAAGCATGGCCCCGCCCAGCGCTGTCCCGATCGCGCCCGCCGCCGCACTGGCGGCCGAGGCGACCGGCGATCCGGCCGACTTGCGCCCGGTCAGCTGCCGCGCAACCATGGTCCCGGCCGAGGCAGCGGCCGCGCCGAAGGCGGCCTTGCCGGCCTTCTCCCACATCGAGGTGGTCTTGCGCGGCTGGGCGCGCTGCGCTTCGTCGCCCTGCTCCTGCACGACCTGCGCGGCGGCAGCGGCATCGGCAGATTTCTGGAGCAGGACCTCCTCGGCGCTCTCGCGGTCAACCACCGTCTCGTACTTGCCGTCAAACGGGCTGATCGACTGGATGATCGCGCGCTCCTTCGGCGTGATCGGCCCCAGCCGCGAGCGCGGCGGGGCGATCAGGGTGCGCTGGACAATCGGCGGCGCGCCATCGTCATCAAGGGTCGAGACCAGCGCCTCGCCCACCTTCAGCTCGGTAATCGCGCTTTCAACATCGAGCTGCGGATTGATCCGGAAGGTCTCCGCCGCCGCCTTGATCGCCTTCTGATCGCGCGGGGTAAAGGCGCGCAGGGCGTGCTGGACCCGGTTGCCCAGCTGTCCGGCGATCTTTTCCGGAATATCGATCGGGTTCTGGGTGACGAAATAGACGCCGACGCCCTTTGACCGGATCAGGCGGACCACCTGCTCGACCTTCTCGAACAGGGCCTGGGGCGCATCGTCGAACAGCAGGTGGGCTTCATCAAAGAAGAATACCTAGGTGGGCTTTTCGGGATCGCCCACTTCGGGCAGCGCCTCGAACAGTTCGGACAGGAGATAGAGCAGGAAAGTGGCGTAGAGCTTGGGGCTCTGCATCAGCTTGTCGGCAGCCAGAACGTTGATCACGCCCTTGCCGGTTTCGTCGACCCGGATGAAATCGTTGATCTCGAAGGCGGGCTCACCAAAGAACTTGTCCGCGCCCTGGCTTTCAAAGGCCAGCAATTGCCGCTGGATCGTGCCGACCGAAGCCTTGGAGATGTTGCCATAGCTGGTCGCCAGTTCGCTGGCCTGTTCGGCGCAGGCGATCAGCGTCTGCTGCAGGTCATCCATGTCGAGCAGCAGCAGGCCGTTGTCGTCGGCCCATGTGAAGGCAATCGTCAGCACGCCTCCTGCGTTTCATTAAGCCCCATCAGGCGGCTGAGCAGCAGCGGGCCCATTTCGGAAATGGTGGTGCGGATCGGGTGACCCTGTTCGCCATAAAGATCCCAGAACACCGCCGGATTGTCCTGATAGGCATAGTCGGAGATGCCCAGCTCTGCCGCGCGGCTTTCCAGCGCATCGGCGTGCTTGAAATCATGGCTCCCGGCCATCGCAATCCCGGCCAGGTCCCCCTTCACGTCCGCCATGAACACCGGCACCCCGGCGGCGGAAAACTGTTCGGCAATGGTCTGGAGCGTGACGGTCTTGCCGGTTCCGGTCGCCCCGGCGATCAGCCCGTGGCGGTTGGCGCGGCCCAGCCGCAGCACCTGGCGCTCACCATTGGCGCCAAGGCCGAGAAAAATCTCGCTCATCTCTTGCTCCTGAAAATGCGACTCGACTGCTGATATAACCAAGTAGACTTCGGGGCGAGCAGCTTTTTGCATCACGGGGTGCTGACAGCTAAAGGCACCGCTGCATGAAAACCCCGTTTGTCCTGCTTGATGATGCCCGGCTCGACGGAGCCAGCCCGGCCCGGCTCTATCGCAATCCCGTGGAATTGGTGGTGGCGCGCCGGGCCGAAGAGGTCTTGCCCGCCCTCGCGCAGATCGGGGCCCTGCGCGCAGCCGGTCACCACCTGGCCGGCTACATGGCTTACGAGACGGGACTGGCGCTGGAAGACCGGCTGCAGGACCTTGCCCCCGCCCGCTCCGGCGCGCACGGACCGCTGATCTGGTTCGGCGCATTCGGCAGCTATGAAGAAATTGACGCCAGCGCGATCCCCGAATGGCTGGCCGCGCATGGTGGCACCGGCCCGGCCCGGATCGGCCCGCTTGATCCGGCCATCAGTGCCGGTGCCTATGGCCGGGCCTTTGCCGCGCTGCAGGAAGCGATCGCCGCGGGCGACATCTATCAGGCCAACCTGACCTTCCCGCTGGCAGGCAGCTGGCGCGGGGATCCGCTGGCGATCTATGCCGCGCTGCGTCCGGCGGCCGGGGCGGGCTATGGCGGCGTGGTCTTCGATGGATCGCACTGGCTGCTGAGCTTTTCGCCTGAGCTGTTCTTTGCCGAGCGCGATGGCGCGGCCATGGTCAAGCCGATGAAGGGCACCCGCCCGCGTGGCCGCGATGCGGCGGAGGACGCCGCAATGGCCGCCCAGCTGGCGGAATCGGTCAAGGACCGGGCCGAGAACCTGATGATCGTTGACCTGCTGCGCAACGACCTGAGCCGCGTGGCCGAAGCCGGCAGCGTTCGGGTGGAGCGGCCCTTCGCCGTCGAAAGCTATCCGACCGTGCACCAGATGGTCACCACGGTGCGCGCCCGGCTGCAACCCGGCAAGGGCGCGGCCGACTTGGTGCGGGCGCTGTTCCCCTGCGGCTCGATCACCGGCGCGCCCAAGATCCGGGCGATGGAACTGATCAACGCGGTGGAACGCGATCCGCGCGGCCCCTATTGCGGGGCAATCGGCCGGATTGACGCACCCAAGGACGATGGGACTTCCGATGCCGCCTTCAATGTGGCAATCCGCACCCTGCGGCTGACCCCGGTGGAGAATAACACCGGGACCGCCGTGCTTGGGGTGGGATCGGCCATTGTTGCGGATTCCGAGGCACTGGCCGAATGGCGTGAGTGTCTGGTGAAGGGAGGTTTCGTGCGCAGTTCTGGTTCCGGGCCATCGGCCGCCGGGTTCGATCTGATCGAAACCATGGCCTTCACGCCCGACGGGGGCATTCCGCTGCTGGAGCTTCACCTTGAACGGATCAAGGCGAGCGCCATGGAGCTGGGCTTTGCCTTTGATCGCCATGCCGTGCGCAACGCCATCCAGGCGCTGTGCTTTGAAGCCGATGCCCCGTCGCGCGTCCGCCTGATGGTGGCCAGAAGCGGGGCCTATTCGCTGGAAATCGGCCCGATGCCTGCCCCCTTTGCCGCGCCCGCGCAGGTAGCGGTGATGCACCTGCCGGTCGATGCCGGGGACTGGCGGCTGCGCGGGCAGTGCGCAGGCC
>CAWUNP010000138.1:0-5137 GCA_963923805.1 uncultured Novosphingobium sp.
CGTCTTGATATCGAAGGTCACGCCGGGATAGCCGGCGCGAAAGGCGGCGATGGCGCCGCCGCGATCTATGGCGCGGATGCTGTGGCCGGCGTGATCAACGTCGTCACCGATGACAAGTACCAGGGCCTGCGCGTGGACCTGCGTCATGGCTTTGCCGATGGCACCAGCGAAACCACCGGGGCGATCAAGGCCGGCATCAAGACGAAGTCGGGCGGCCATATCACCCTGTTCGGCAGCTACACGGGGCGCACCCCGCTGTTCGCCAGCGAGCGGCCGTTCTCGGCCAGCGAAAACCATATGCCGGATCTAGTTGGCACCCCGTGGGAAGCTGACACCGGGTTTGACAACCGCTCAACCTCATCGCCGTGGGGCAGCTTCACGACCGTGCCGGTCACCACCGTGCGCCAGGGCACTGCGACCCTGACCACCTCGGGCGTGTTCCATATCGAGCCGACCGGCAACACCGCGGCGGGCTGCTCCAGCACTGTCATCAACGGCAATCTCTGCCTGCGCAGCGGCACCATTACCGGCGCGACCGATCGCGTGCTGCGCTATGATGAAAACCCGGATCGCACGATCCGCGGCGCGCTGGACCGTGTGAATCTGTTTAGCACGATCCGTCAGGATATCGGCAGCGTCGAACTGTTTGGCGAACTGGGCTATTACCACGCCACGCTGGATGGGCAGCGCGAACAGTCGGCGCCGATTTCCAGCGCCGTGATCACGATCCCGGCGGCCAACTATTACAACCCGTTCGGGCCGATCACCCTGAACGGCGTGGCCAACCCCAACCGCCTGTCCGGCCTGACTGGCGTGCCGAACGAAGGCCTGGCGCTGCGGATCACTTCGTACCGCCCGGTCGATACCGGCCCGCGCACGTTCACCGTTTCGGATGACAGCTTCCGCACCCTGCTGGGGCTGCGCGGGGCCTGGGGCAATTTCAAGTGGGATACGGCCGCCACCTATTCGTGGGCACGGACCGACGACCATACCCGCAATGCGATCAGCAACACGCTGTTCCAGGCCGCGCTGGGCCTTTCGACCCCGAATGCCTACAACCCGTTCAACGGCGGCAGCCAGCCGGGCTATTCGCTGGGTGATGCCACGCCGAGCACGCTTGCCACGATCCAGTCGTTCCTGGTTGACGTGCACCGGATCAGCAAGACCTCGCTGGGCACGATCGACTTCCGGATTTCGAACTCGAAGCTGTTTGATCTTCCGGGCGGCGCCGTGGGCATTGCCGCCGGCGTGGAAGTGCGCCGCGAAACCTATCAGGACGATCGCGACAAGCGGCTCGACGGCACCGTCACCTATACCGACAGTGTCACCGGCATCCGCTATGGCACCGACATCATGGGGGCCAGCCCCGCGCCGGACGTGAAGGCCAATCGCACCGTTTCGTCGGCTTACCTCGAACTGGCCGTGCCGCTGATCTCGGACGATATGAACGTGCCGCTGGTCCGCTCGCTCGACCTGCAGCTGGCCTCGCGCGATGAACACTATTCGGATTTCGGCAATGTCCTGAAGTCGAAGGTCGCAGGCGCCTGGGAAGTGCTGGAAGGGATCAAGTTCCGCGGCGCCTGGTCGCAGAGCTTCCGCGCGCCCAACCTGGCGCAGTTCTACAGCGCCGGGACCCAGGTTTCGAACACCCGCACCGACTATGCCGCCTGCCGCCTCAATCCGGCGACGACTTGCAGCGGCGTGGGTACGCTTGAAGTGCGTTCGGGCAACAGCAGCCTCAAGCCGGAAAATGCCGAGACGCTCTCGGGCGGGGTGGTGTTCCAGCCGCTGCGCAGCCTGACCTTCACGGCCGATTACTGGTCGCTGCGGTCGGAAGGTGTGATCGGCCTGCAGGGCGCGCAGAACCAAATCCTGTTTGACCTGCTTGAGCGGCTCAGCGGCCGCAGCAACCCGAACGTGGTGCGCCTTGCCCCGGTCGGCACGCAGGTTGTCGGCACGATCGACTACGTCAAGGATGACTATTTCAACCTTGGCCCGCGCACCCTGCGCGGTCTCGATTTCGCGGCCAGCCTTGATCTGCGCGATACGCCGCTGGGCAATTTCAATATCGATCTCTCGGCCTCGAAGCTGCTGAAGTATGAACAGACCGCCTCGGAACTGCAGGCCAAGCTGATCGCCGCCAATGCGGCCGGTACGCTTGGTTCGGGCATCACCATTACCCAGGCCGGCAGCCAGATCCAGGTCAACGGCAATCCGGAATGGCGCCTCAGCGGCAACCTGACCTGGCGCAGCGGCCCGGTCAGCGCCGGGGTGCTGGTGAACTATGTGGGTTCGGTGTTTGATACCGGCACCCTGCAGGTTGACGGCAAGTTCTATGAGCTGCCCAGCTACACCACGGTCAATGCCTATGTGCAGTATCGTGCGCCGAAGGATGCGGCCGCCTTTGCCGGTACCCGCTTCCGGATTGGGGCCCGCAACCTGTTTGACAAGGCCCCGCCGCTGTCGTCGAGCAATTACGGCTTCCTCGGTGCGCTGCACGATGCAGTGGGCCGGTTCGTCTACTTCGAACTGTCGAAAGAGTTTTGATCCAGCCCGGATCTGACTTGATCCAACCTCAGGGGCGCTTGGGCAACATAGCCGGAGCGCCCCTGTGAGGTTACGCCAGATCGAAGTCTTTCACGCGGTCTACGCGAATGGCTCGATCAGCGCCGCGGCGCGGGCGCTCAACGTCTCGCAGCCGGCGGTCAGCAAGGTCTTGCGCCATACCGAATCCCAGCTGGGCATCACCCTGTTCGAGCTGGTCCGTGGGCGGCTGGTCGCCACCGATGAAGCCCATGCCCTGTTCCGCGAGGTGGATGAGGTATTTGGCCGGATCGCCTCGCTGCAAGTCACGGCTGCCAACCTGCGCAAAGCCGGTGCGGGCCACCTGCGGATCGGGGTGGTCCCGTCACTGGGGCTTGAAGTGGCCCCGGCCGCCATCGCCGCCTTTCGCGCCGGCTATCCCGGCGTGACCTTCGATATCAAGACGCTCCACCATTCCGAGGTGCTGCGGGCCTTGTATGAACGCGATTGCGATCTGGTCCTGGCCTATGATTTGCCCAACCAGCCGCGCCTGAAATGGCGCCAACTGGCCAGCGCGCAATTGATAGTCATTGCCAGGCCCGGCACCTTTGCACCTGGCACCAGGGCCGTATCGATCCCCGATCTCTCCGACCGCGAGGTGATCAGCGTCAGTGGCTCTGGCCCGATCGGCGACAAGATTGAAGCCGCGCTGACGAGCGCCCAAGTGGCGGTGCAGGAAATTGTTTCGGTCAGCACCTATTACGTGGCCGCCACGCTGGTCCGTTCCGGATCGGGCATGGCGATCGTCGATCAGTTTACCGCTGCATCGGCGATCAGTGCCGGGCTGGAACGGATCCCGCTGGTCCCGGAAATCCGGTTTGACGTGCAGGCGGCATGGCTGGAAGACCGGCCGCCATCGCGCTTGGGGCTTGATTTCATCAAAGCCGTGTCGGCCGCCCTGTCCGGCCTTCAGGCAGTCCAGCGGCAAGACCCTTAACATCAGGCTATGGCCTGCGCCCCGATTTGTCTGGACCCCCGGCTTGTTCCGGGGGGTTGTCGCGTTAGCTAACCACCATGCCTGGCCCCGCCACCTCAACCGACGACATGCTGCCCCGCAGCGCCATCGTGATTGGCGCCGGGGTGGTTGGCATGGCCACCGCCTGGTCGCTGGCGCGGCGCGGCGTGGCGGTGACGGTGATCGATCAGGCCAGCGGTCCGGGCGAGGGTGCCTCGTTCGCCAATGGCGGGCAGCTCAGCTATAGCTACACCGATGCGCTCGCCAGTCCGGCGCTGCTGCGCAAGATACCGGCCCTGTTGCGGGGCCGCGATCCAGGGCTCAGCTTCACCCCGGCCTTCGATCCCGCAATGGCCCGGTGGCTGCTGGCCTTCCTGCGCAATGCCACGACCGGGCGGTTTCTGGCCAATACGGCGGCCGGGCTTGCGCTGGGGCTGGAATCGCGGCTGGCCATGCATGACTTGCTGGATCGCCACCCCATCGCCTTCGACCACCGGATTGCCGGCAAGCTGCTGCTCTATCGCGATCACCAGGCTTTTGCCGCTGCCAGCCGGCTGGCCGATTTCAAGCGACGCCATGGTGCGATGTTGGAGGTGCTGACGCCGGCGCAGGCGATCGCGCTGGAGCCGGCGCTGGGCAATCGCCCCGATCCGATCGCCGGGGTGATCCACGCCCCGCAAGAGGAACTGGGCGATCCGCACCGCTTCTGCTGCGCCATGCAGGACCTGTTGACCACCCGCTACGGCCTGGTGGTGCGGTTCGATGCCGCGGTGCGCAGTTGGGAGGAGCAGCCCGGTTCGGTTGTGGTCAGCACCGCCTCGGGCGAGCAATTGCGGGCCGATGCGCTGGTCGTTTGCGCCGGAATTGCCGCCGGCCGCCTGTTGCGCGGCCATGCGCTGGCGGGCGCCCTGCTGCCGATGAAGGGCTATTCCTTTACGGCGCCGCCCGGGGATGCGCCAATCTCGCTGAGCATCACGGATGTTGCCCGCAAGATCGTGTTCTGCCCGCTTGGCGGCATGGTCCGTGTTGCTGGACTGGCCGATCTTGGCGCCCGCGATACCGCAATCGAGGCGTCGCGGCTGGATCATCTCAAGCAGCTTGCCGCAGGGGCATTGCCCGATGCGGCGGACTATGCCCGGGCTGGTCAGCCCTGGGCCGGGCTTCGGCCGATGACGGCCAATTCACAGCCAATCATCCGGCAGGTCACGGCAAGGGTCGCCATTAATGCCGGGCACGGTATGCTGGGCTGGACTTTTGCAATGGGGGCGGCCGAGCGGCTGGCCAGATTGATGGGGAAGGAATGCGCGTGAGGGGACTGTTCGGGGGCTGGGCCGGCAAGGCCACTGCGGTGTTGGCAGCGGTGCTGATGGCCGCTTCGCCGGGCCTGGCGCAGAAGCGCCAGTTGCTGGAATATCCCAGCATTCATTCCCCCGTGGTCGGCGAACGCGGCATGGTGGTCTCGCAAAACGCGATCGCCTCCGGGGTTGGCGCAGAGATCCTGCGGCAAGGCGGCAACGCTGTTGATGCAGCGGTGGCGGTTGGCTTTGCCCTGGCCCTGTCTCTTATACACATCTGACGCTGCCGACGATACTCCTTGTG
>CAWUNP010000139.1:0-5117 GCA_963923805.1 uncultured Novosphingobium sp.
TCGTCGGCAGCGTCAGATGTGTATAAGAGACAGATGTAACCGGCGGGATGTTCGGCGTGATCGGCATTCTTGCCGCACTGGAGGAACGGCATCGCACCGGCCGCGGGCAAAAGGTGGTGGCCAGCCTGTTCGAGACGACCACCTATCTCGTCGGCCAGCACATGGCGCAATATGCTGTCACCGGTAAGCCGGCGGCGCCGATGCCGGCGCGGGTTTCTGCCTGGGCGATCTATGACGTGTTCGAAACCCGCGACGAACCCGTATTCATCGGGGTCGTATCCGACAGTCTTTGGCAGAAATTTTGCACGCTGTTCAGCCTTGACGAGCTGTGGGCCGACGAAAGCCTGCGCGCCAACAACCAGCGGGTTCTGGCCCGCGATCGCATTCTGCCCCGGATCCGTGAATTGATCGGCACCATGACCCGGGCCGAAGTTGTGGCCCGGCTGGAAGGCACAGGACTGCCGTTTGCGCCGATTGGCCGCCCGGAGGACCTCTTCAATGATCCCCATCTTGCCACCGGCGGACTTGAACCGGTTAGGCTGGATGACGGGCGCGAGACCCGCTTGCCCACCATTCCGCTGGAAATGAACGGGCTGCGCCCCGGCACGGCCTCCAGCCTGCCCACCCCAGGCGCAGACAGCAGAGCGATCCTTGCCACCCTGGGTTATAGCCCCGAGCGGATCGAGCAATTGTTGGCCGGCGGCGGCGTGGCGATCGACTGACCCGTTCGCGCCGCCTGCTTTCAACCAAGCAAAAGCGGCGGCAGGTGGACCTGCCGCCGCTTTTCTGTGTGCCAATGGCTGCCGGATCAGAACGGCTTGACGGTGCCGAGGAAGCAGATCCCCGAAATCGTGATCCAGTAGAGATAGGCCAGCATCCGCCCCAGCTTGAACTCACGCTCAAGCGAGGCCTCAACGGCGGGGTTCGGCCCTTCAGCCAGGATGCGGAATGCCGTGGTCCAGCGCCGCATGATCCAGCGCAGCGCCAATCCAATGCACAGCGTGAAGCCATAGAGCGTGAACTTGCTGGCATACCAGCGCATCCCTTCGCCGGCTTCGAACGGGCCATGGCCCAGCAGCGAGGAAATGCCGACCACGAAAATCGTGGGGATCAGCACCCAGCGGATCTTTTCATCCAGCTTGGTCAGCATGATGCCGGTGTCGGTCTCACGCTTGATAAAGGCGCCCCAGCACAGACCGAGCCAAACGGCGACAAAGGCCCACATCCCGATCAGGAAGTTGCCGCCATAGGGCTGGAGCCCATAGATATTGCCCATATGCAGCCCCAGTGGCAGCAGCGTGATGATTCCGGTGCGCGCCAGAATATCGATGCGATAGGCGGTCTCCATGTGGCGGCGCCGCTCTTCCATCGAAAGGTCGCGGTTGCAAACATTGAAACTGGTTTGGAAAACCCCCCATTCACCGCCCAGCCAATAGACCATGCAGATGATGTGGACCCAGCGCAGGATCAGGACTTCTTCCATTGCGATTCTCCCTGTTCGCGACTGATTAGAATTCGGCCAGCAGGCGCCCCAAGCCGCTGATGCGGTCTTCAATCCCGCAGGCCCGCAGGCCGTGCCAGTAAGTGGCGGTGTTGATGGCGATCACCGGTTTGGCGCGCTTGGCTTCATATTCCGCGGCAAGGTCGACCATCGAAAGATTGGTCCCGACCTGGACGATCGCGTCGACATCGTCACCATCCAGTTCATCGAGAACCGGCCGCAGATCCTCCGGCGTCACCTTGGCAATATCGGTCCAGCGCTTGCACTGCAGCGGCTTGTCGCGCTTCACTTCGAAGCCGGATTCTTCCAGGAAACGCCGCACTTCGGCATTGGCCACCGGATAGTAGGGCGAGACGAAGCTGACTGTCCGCACCCCGCCATAGGCCTTAAGGGCCGCGGCTACCGATTCCGCCCCGGTCGAAGCACCGACACCGGCGACCGCTTCAACATTGGCCTTCCACTTGCGGCTGCCTTCAACCCCGCCGTAAAACGTAATCGCCGACATCCCCAAAACCAGATAATCGACCTTGGCTGTCATGACCGACCGAACGGCATCGAGAGTGTTCTCAGCGATCGCGGTCGTCCCGGCGATGAAATCCTCGTTCGAAAGCGCCAGCGGATCCTCAACGAAAATCCGCGAGAAGTGATTGGTCACGCCGACCGGGCGCATCCGCTCCATATCGGGCTGGACCGTGGTATTGGTTGACGGCGCGATCACGCCAAGCAGCTTGCGCCACCCCAAGACATCACCCATTGACTGTACTCCGGCTAAACAGGCGCATCGCCTTCACTTCACTGGACAGCGGCGGCCTGCGCGAGGCTGTCAAACATGGCCTGTTTCATCATGTAGGCCCGGCGGCGGGCATCATCGGCCTTGATCGCCAGCATGTTCTCCCGGCGGCGGCGGTGCGCCTCATCCGAGCCGCCCCTGATATAGGCCATGTTCTCGATCGTCTGGGCCTGGGTGAAGGCATGGGTCACCGTGCGCCGCTGCCGATCGTACAGCGCCAGACTGCCGTTCGGCTTGCCCTTCTTCAGCGCCGATTCCAGCTTTTCAAACAGGTTGAAGGCATCGTGGACCCCCGAATTCATTCCGAAGCCCCCCAGCGGATTGTTGAGGTGCGCGGCATCGCCGGCCAGGATCACGCGGCCATCATAAAACGATTTGGCGACCCGCTGATGGACCCGATAGAGGGTGCGATGCTCGGTCTTGACCGATGCGCCGTCTCCGACAAGCCGGTCGAAAATGCCGTTCTTGATCCGGTCACTGCACAGTTCTTCATCGCCCATCGCAGCATCGGTCGGCACCAGCACGCGCCAGACCGACGGGACGCGCAGCAAGACGAGCCATTCGCGCGAGTCTGACACGTAGTTCACATAGGCGAGGTTTGAGAGATGATCGGCCAGCTCCAGCTCGGTCGACAAGCAGAGGAACCGCTCCGGATAAGTGAACCCGTCAAATTCGATGCCCAGCCACTTGCGGACGATGCTGTTCGCACCATCGGCGCCAATCAGGTAATCAACCCGCAGGCGGGAAATGCCGGCCATCTGCTCAACCCACAGATCAACCCCGTCATCGTCCTGCTGGAATGTCAGCAGACGGTTGCCGAAGCGGACCTGGGCATTGCTGTGCTGGGCCAGACCATTCGCCAGGGCGCGAGACAGATGGTACTGTTCGCATTGAACGCGGAAGGGATACTTCGTGACGTCAGAAAGCTCTGACATGTCGAAGTCGATCACCTCGCCCGAGGTGCGATCACGCCAATGATAGACCGGCGCCTTCAATCCGCGCTCGATCAGCATCGGCGTGATCCCGATCTGATCGAGCATTTCAAGCGTCGGTGAATGGAAGGTAGAGGCCCGCAGGTCCTGCGCGCATTCCTCACCGGCCTCGAGCACCACGACATCGATCCCGGACTGGGCAAGGAGGGTGGCGATAACTGTGCCAACCGGCCCGGCGCCAACGATTGCCACCTGGGCGCGTTCCACGGCTGTCATGCGAGGTCCTCTCGAAAGTAGGTCATGGCATGGCTATGAACCCCGCCTTTCGGCTTGGGGGGGAAACCGGTAAACTATCCGCCTTGCGGTGATTGACCGAAGCTATCGCTCTGCCCCGCCCCCGGCACGGGCAGGTTCAGGCAGAACCTTAACTTGCCAAAGGATTGGGCCATGCGAAAATTGAGCCACTTGATCGCCGCTGCCGCCTTGGTGGCAGGCAGCGCGGCCTGGTCGCAGGACAGCCATGACGCGGCCTATCGGACCCGGTTCGAAACCTTCCTGCGCGATCCCGGCAACTTTCCCTATGCCCCGATGGAGCCGCTGCCCGGAACGGCGCAGTTTCGCCCCTTGCCAAAGGCGGCTCCAAACCAGCAAGGGATCAATTCGGGCGCGCTTGCGGGGGCGATCACTTATGCCAAGGCCAATCGGTCGAGCGCCCTGATCGTCTGGCATGACGGGCGGGTTGCGGCCGAATGGCACGGCGCGGGAAGCTCAGCCGAAACGCCGCTCGTCTCCAAATCGCTCTCCAAGCCGCTGATCGCGATTGCCGTTGGACGCGCTATCCGATTGGGTTTTATCCAATCGCTCGATCAACCCATCGCCACCTGGCTGCCTGAACTGCGCGGCACGCAGAAAGGCCGGATCCTACTGCGCCATCTGCTGGATATGCGTTCGGGCATGCTTGATCAGGGCTTTAGCACCGACCCGGACCATCCGCTCAACCGGTGCTATCTTGGCACCGATCATGGCCGCTGCATTATCGAAGATTATCCGATGCTCGCCGAACCCGGTACCCGCTATGGCTATGCCAATGCCCCCAGCGATCTGGTCGCGCTGGTGCTAGAGCGGGCGACCGGCCAGCGCTTTGCCGACTTCGTCGGACGGACCATCCTGCAACCGCTTGGCGCGCAGGGCGGCACGATCTGGGTTAACCGGCCCGGCGGCCTCGCCCATTCGGGCTGCTGCGCATACCTGCCGGCGGATTCCTGGCTGCGCATGGCGATCCTGCTGCTTGATGATGGCAAGTGGCACGGCCGCCGCCTGTTGCCCGTGGGCTATGTTGCCGCCATGCGCCAAGGGACGGCCCAGAACCCCAACTTCGGGCTCGGCCTGTGGCTGGGAGAGCCCTATCGCCAGCGGCGCGGCTTCGGCGCCCCCGGCACTGCCGGACCGCAGGTGCTTCATTCGGAACCCTACCTTGATCCCGACCTGTTCCTGTTTGATGGCAATGCCAACCAGACGGTGCATATTTCGCCGCGTAACCGGCTGATCGTGCTGCGGATGGGGCCAACCCCGCCCGCTTCGCCAGAATGGGACAATGCCTATCTCCCCAACCTTCTGATCAGGGGACTTGCACCACACCGTTAGGGTCGGGACAGGAAGCGCTTCACCGCGGCTGCACTTTGCGGCCCGCATTCCAGTGGCATCATATGGCCACAGTTGGGGATTACGGCCAGTTCGGTGCCAGGCGAGGCGATCAAGGTCCGCGCCCGGCGACCATCGCGCTCAAGCGGAACCTCCGGGTCTTGATCCGACCACAACAGCAGCACCGGCATCTGCAGCGCTGCCAGATCGGCCGGCGTTCCCGCGAAGGGAAGCCCGCCCGGCCAGGGTTTGC
>CAWUNP010000140.1:0-5092 GCA_963923805.1 uncultured Novosphingobium sp.
GTAATTCCCCCGCCATGGTCGCCGCGCCCCGCTTCACCAAGGAACAGGACCCGGCCGACTGGTGCGCCGTGATCGCGATCCTGTTCCTGGCGCTGCTGTGGTGGCGGCTGGGCATCCCTTCACAGATCTACTTCGACGAAATTCACTACGTCACCGCCGCGCGGCACCAGAATGAGGGCGTGCGGTTCAATCCCGAACACCCGGTGCTGGGCAAGACAATCATCGCCGCCGCAATCCGCTGGCTGGGCGATGCCCCGCTCAACTGGCGGATTCCTTCGGCCCTATCGGGCGCAATCGGGCTCTATGCGCTGGGGCGGCTGGTCTGGTTTGCCACGGGCCGGCGACTGGTGCCGCTGGTCGCCATGGTCCTGGTGGCGACTGACTTTGCCTGGTTCGTCCAGAGCCGGATCGCCATGCTCGACATGTTCATGGCGATGTTCGGCATGGTGGCGCTGTGGCTGGCGGCCAGCGCCGTCCGCTTGCCCGAACAGGGCCGTTGGCGGCTGGCGCTGAACGGGGTCGCCATGGGGCTGGCGCTGGGGGCCAAATGGTCGGTCGCGCCGCTGCTGGCCGTGCCGGGGCTGGTCTTCCTGGTGTGGAAGCTGCGCGATCGCGGCTGGCGCGGGCTATACGAGCGGAACGGCGGCGCGGTGCCGGGGATCAGCCTGATCGAGGCCGGGATCTGGCTCGGGCTGGTGCCGCTGGTGGTCTATTGGCTAACCTTCTGGCCGGCGTTCCACTGGGTGAGGGATCCGGTCAATCCATGGGATCCGATCGGTTGGCACGCCTATATGCTGCAATTGCAGGACAGCGTGACCAAGCCGCATCCCTATCGGTCCTACTGGTACCAGTGGATCGGCAACTGGCGGGCGATCTGGTTCCTTTACCAGCCGGTCGACGGGGCGCAGCGCGGGATCCTGCTGGTCGGCAATCCCTTCACCATGCTGGCCGGGCTGGCGGCCTTTGGCTGGTGCCTGTGGGCCGGCTGGCGCGGCCAGGTTGAAGCGTGGGTCTTTGCCGCGCTCTATGCGATCCAGATTGCCTTCTGGGCGCTCTCATCCAAGCCGGTGCAGTTCTATTACCACTACCTGCTGCCGGGCACCTTCCTGATGGTCTGCCTGGCCCTGGCGCTGGAAGACCTGTGGGCGCGCAAGGATCGCTGGCGCTGGCTGGCGGCGGCGGCACTGGCGATCAGCCTGGGTATGTTCATCCACTTCTATCCGATCCTCTCGGCGGGGCGGCTATGCTGCGGCCGGCCGAGTTTCGAACATTGGATGTGGCTGCGCAGCTGGCGCTAGTACTTGCCCCAGACAAACTTGTTCGACAGCGCGAAATTCCAGACCGAGCCCAGCACGATCCCGATCACCACGGCAATCACATCGTGGAAGCCCATGGTCTTGAGCGCGGCAGCCGAACCGATATTGGTCAGCAGGCCCAGCGAACAGGTCAGCGCGAACTGGGCCCAGCCGCGCAGCAGCGGGCCAAACCCGCGCAGCCGCTTGTCGGCATAGGTCAGTTCGTTGTTGAGCACGAAGTTGAAGGTCATGGCGACAATCGCGGCGACCGAGTTGGCGACGTTGAAGGTCGTGCTTTCGTCCCAGTTGCCATAGACAAAGCGTTCCCCGAACACGAGGTGCAGCATCATCCACAGTGCGCCCAGCTGGACGAACACGCCGAGCGCGCCAACCGTGCCGAACAGCGCGAAGCGGGTCGGGATGATCCGGCCCAGCCACTTGTCGTAAAGCCCGATCAGGAATTCGAAGACCACCGTCCGGTCAAGTTTGCTTTCCCCCTCGGCGCGGGCGGCGAAATTCATCGGCAGTTCCTTGATGCGCAGCGGCTCTTCAACCGTGGCGAGAATATCGAGCAGGATCTTGAAGCCGACGCCCGAGAGGCGATGGGCATCGGCCCGCAGGGTTTCGGTGCGGAGCATGAAGTAACCGCTCATCGGGTCGGACAGTTCAACCCCGGTCACCTTGTTGGCGATGCGGTTGGCCAGGTTCGATGCCTTGACCCGGTCCGGCCGGCCCCATTCCTCGGTGCTGGAACCTTCGGCAAAGCGGCTGGCATAGGCGAGATCATAATCGCCGCTTTCAATCGCGCTCAGCATCTGGGGCAGCAGGGCCGGATCATGCTGGTGATCGGCATCCATCACGGCAACGACCGGGGCTGAGGTGGCACACATCCCCTCAATCGCGGCCGAGGACAGCCCGCGCCGCCCGATCCGCTGGATCACGCGAACGCGGGAATCATCCTGTGCGATCGCACGGGCTTCATCAGAGGTGCCATCGGGGCTGTTGTCATCGACCACGATGACTTCCCAGCTGATCCCGGCCAGCGCCTGATCAAGCCGCGCCACCATCGAACGCAGGTTCTTGCGTTCGTTATAGGTCGGAAGGACAACACCCAGCCGGATCGTCATTACAGGCGCTCCAGCACGGCATCGCCAATCGCGGCGGTGCCGTGGCTGCCGCCCAGATCGCCGCCGCGCACGCCATCGGCCAGAGCCTTGGCCACCGCCGCCTCGATCCGCGCCGCTTCTGCCTCAAGCCCCAACGAGTGGCGCAGCAGCATGGCGGCCGAAAGGATCGTCGCCATCGGGTTGGCCAGGCCCTTGCCGGCGATATCCGGGGCCGAACCGTGGATCGGCTCATAAAGCCCCATCTTGCCATCCGACAGGCTGGCCGAGGCGAGCAGCCCGATCGAGCCGATGCACATCGAGGCCTGATCCGAAAGGATATCGCCAAACAGGTTTCCGGTAACCATAACATCGAACTGGCCCGGATTGCGGACCAGCTGCATGGCGGCATTATCGACGTACATGTGGGTTAGTTCGACTTCGGGATAGTCCTTCGCCACCTCGATCATGACATCGCGCCAGACCTGCGAGGTTTCGAGGACATTGGCCTTGTCGACCGAGCACAGCTTCTTGCCGCGGCCCAGCGCCGCGCGGAAGCCGACATGGGCGATGCGGCGCACTTCATCTTCGGCGTAGGACATCATGTCCCAGCCCTGGCGACGGCCATCAGGCAGGGTGCGGATACCCTTCTCGCCGAAATAGACGTCGCCATTGAGTTCGCGGACGATCAGCAGGTCAATCTGGCGGGCCACTTCGGGGCGCAGCGCCGAGGCATCTTCCAGCCCGGCAAAGACCTTGGCCGGGCGCAGGTTGGCGAACAGGCCCAGTTCCTTGCGCAGGCCCAGAATCGCCTGTTCCGGGCGCAGGTGGCGCTCCAGATGGTCGCAATCGGGATCGCCCACGGCACCGAACAGGATCGCATCGCAGGCACGGGCGATCGCAATCGTTTCAGCCGGCAGCGGATGGCCGTGAGCCTTGTAGGCCGCACCACCGACATCGCCTTCGACCAGCACGAGACCCGGCAGGTCCAGCGCCTCCAGCACGCGCACCGCTTCGCGCGTCACCTCCGCGCCGATTCCGTCACCTGCAAAAACCGCGATCTTCATGTGGCCCCCAACCTATTCAATCCGGCCAAGCCGCTCCCGCAGCATGGCGCGCGCCGCCATAACATCGCTTCTCCGATCGGCAAGCGGATAGCGCGCCACCAGCGGGCCTAGCTTGTCAAAGGCCGCCAGCTGGACATTCCAGTCAGGATCGCCGGGCCGCTCGATCGTCCCATAGCCCAGCTCGCGCAGCAGCAGGGCTTCATAGGTGACCAAGCCGGGCAACCACCCGCGGGCCGATGGGGCATGGCAGACGGCATCCAGCAGCGCGACCAGCGCCTGATAGAGCGGCGGATAGGGCTGGCGTTCTGGCAGGGCTGCGGCAGTCAGGGTGGTGACCCAGGTAATCGCGGCGGCGGGGAGCGGTTCGGTGAGCCACGGCCCGCGGCTGGCCACCAGCTCCACCCGCGCTGAGGGTAGCTGGCTGCCCGGGCGGGCGCGCAGCTCTGCCTCGATCAGGTTGCCAGGCAGCAGGACCGGGCGCAGCGTGCGGCCACGCCCCCCCGCGACATAGGCGGCAACCAGGCCGTGATCTTCGCTGAGCAGCCGCAGGATCACCCCGGTCTCGCCATGGGTGCGGGCGGCGCAGACCAGGGCCGGGGTGCGCAGGTCCATCGACCGATCCCGACCGGTGCTGGCTTAGGCCTTCTTCTTGGCCTTGAGCGCGGCTTCGAGCGCAGCGATGCGTTCGGCCAGGGCTTCGTTTTCTTCGCGGGCCTTGGCGGCCATGTCCTTGACCGCGTCAAATTCCTCGCGGCTGACGAAATCGAGGCCGCCCATGGCTTCGCGGAACCGCTCACGCGCGCTTTCGCGGGCTTCGCGGCCTGCACCGGCAACGGTTCCTGCGGCGCTGTTCAGCAGCTTGGCAAGATCGGCGAACAAGGGGTTCTGGCTCTGCATGGCCGCTAGATGGTCCCCCGCGCCACAGGGTTCAAGCCCTATTCGAAGCTAACGGTGGAGACCGCGCCAGAAACGTCCTGCCCGTCAGCGGCCGGATTGGCCTGCAGGAACTGCCAGTTGAGCACGGCGGCAAACAGCACCCAGCCCATGTAGGGCAGCAGCAGCAGCCCGGTGACCGGGCGGACCCGCCAGAACAGCACCAGCGTGGCCAGGACCGCCACGTCGATCACCAGCAGCAGGATCAGCGCACCGGTGATCTGGTGCGCCCCGAAGAACAGCGGGGTCCAGGCGAGGTTGAGCGCCAGCTGGACGACAAAGGCCGCGATGGCGAGGTGCCGCCCGGCCGCACCGCGGGCAGTGACCACCAGGGCCAGGGCAAAGCCCATCAGCACGTAAAGGATGGTCCAGACGATCCCGAAGGTAACGGGCGGCGGAAACAGCGAGGGCTTCACCAGCGAGGCAAACCATGGCGTATTGGCCCCGCCACCGGCCGTGCCGCTGATCGCGCCCAGCAGGACAATCCCCGGAACCAGAAACAGGGACCAGCGGATAAAGCTGGCACGCAGTTGAGCAGGCGAGGCTAAGGCCGACATCCATTCACTCCGTTTCGCGCCCCATGATTCGGGCAAGGGGCGGAGAATGCAAGGGATATGGCCGCGACGGGCCGACTAGGCAATCGCCCTTAACCGTGATCGCCGCGCCGGGCGGAAATCAGGAACTCCACATTGCC
>CAWUNP010000141.1:0-5089 GCA_963923805.1 uncultured Novosphingobium sp.
CGAGCGGGTCCTCGCGATCACGCTGGCGGTGGCGCAGGAGCTGGCGGTTGCCCGCCAGCGGATCGACACCCTGGAACGATTGCTCTCCGCCAAGGGCGTGCTTGGCAGCGGCGAGATCGATGGTTTCGCCCCCGATGCCGTCGCCGCGGCAGAGCGTTCGATGTGGAACCAGGAATATATCGCCCGGATCCTGCGGATCGTGCAGCAGGAGAACGAGGCCGCCTTGCTGGAAGACGAACCCAGTTCGGGCGAGCTTGTCGAGGATCTGGCGCAAGGCTGATGAGCGACTTCGAATTCGAAGTGCCGGTGCTTGTGGTCGGCGGCGGCGCTTGCGGTGCCGTTGCCGCCCTGGCGGCTCATGATGCCGGAGCCGCCCCCTTGCTGATCGAAGCCGATGCCCGGCCGATGGGCTCAACCGGAATGTCGCAGGGGCTAATCTGCGCGGCCGGTACCCGGGCGCAGGCTGCCCAGGGGATCGAGGATTCCGGCGAGCGCTTCTTCGCCGATATCATGGCCAAGTCGCGAGGAACCGCCGACCCGGAAATCGCCCGCGCCCTGGCCTTTGAATCCGGGCCGACGGTCGACTGGATGATCGAGCAGCACGATCTGCCTTGGGAGCTCGACATGGGCTTTCGGCCGGCCTTCGGCAATTCGACCTATCGCGTTCACGGCTGGCGCGGGCACGGCGGGCAGGACATGGTCGACGTGCTGCATGGCCGCATGGCCGATGCCGGGATCGATGTGCTGTTGCGCGCGCGACTGGCCGATGTGGTGGACGACCCGTCCGGGCGGGTGACCGGGGTGCTGATCGCACGCCCGGACGGCAGCACCGAAGCGATCGGCTGCGGCGCGCTGATCCTGGCCTGCGGCGGATTTGCCGCCAACCGGGCGATGCTGGCGCTCTTCATTCCGGAAATGGCCGCGGCCCGCAATAACGGCCACGAAGGCAGCCAGGGGATCGGCGTGACGATCGGCGAAAAGCTGGGGGCAGCGATGGGCCACATGGCCTCTTACCAGGGCTATGCCATGCTGACCGATCCACAAGGCATTTCGGTGCCGCCGCCCGTGGTGATCGACGGCGGGATCCTGGTCAATCGGCAGGGTCTGCGCTTTACTGACGAGACCGAGGACATTGCCGGCATGGTTCACCCGGTGATGGCGCAAGATGGCGGAGAGGCATGGGTCATCTTCGACGCCCGGATCGAGGCGCAATCCGCCTATATCCCGGAAATGCATGATCTGATCGCGCTGAACGCCGCGAAGCGCGGGGCGGACGCCGCAGCCCTAGCCGCGGCAATTGGCGTTCCGCCAGAGGTCCTGCAAGCGACGCTCAATGAAGCGCAGACCGCCCACCGGGCCGGCATAACCGATGCACAAGGGCGCACGTGGAGTGAACAGGCCCCGCCGCAGGGCGCGCTGGCCGCTTTCCGCGTGGTTGGGGCGATTTACCACACGCAAGGTGGCTTGCAGGTGAACCAGCAGGCGCGGGTGCTGCGTCCGGATGGACGGCCCCTCCCCAACCTCTATGCCGGCGGCGGCGCGGCCCGCAGCGTTTCCGGCCCGGCATCGTGGGGCTATCTGCCCGCCATGGGCTTGTGCACCGCCGTTACACTGGGCCGCCTGGCCGGGCTGGAGGCCGCCAGGCGGACAGGAAATCCGACAGGAGGATAAACCGGGGTCTAACGCGGCCAGATTGGCATGAAGGGCTAAGGCGGAATCGCGCCGGTCCGGGCGCGGGAACGAGAGCGACCTATCATGCCTGAGATTGAAACGCTGCCACCGTTGAGCCCCTGTCCCGCTGAGATCCGGGCGCGCTTTGCGCAACTGGTCGGTGGCGACAATATCAGCGATGATGAAGCCAGCCTCAGGCTGGTCAGCGAGGATATCTGGGCGATCGGCAAGGATGTCGCCGCGCTGATTGTGGCACCCGGCAACACCGCCGAACTGGCGGCCGTGGTCTCCGCCGCCCATGCGCTGGACTTGCCTCTGGCGCCGCGCGGTGGCGGCATGGGTTACACCGAATCCTACACCCCCGTCCGTCCGGGCACGATCTCGCTTGATACCCGCCGCCTCAACCGGGTCCTGGCGATCAGCCCCGAGGACATGACCGTCACTGTCGAGGCCGGCTGCACCTGGCTGGCGCTGAACGAGGCGCTCAAACCGCACGGTCTGCGCACGCCTTTCTGGGGGCCGATGTCCGGGATCGGCTCAACCATCGGCGGCGGCCTGTCGCAGCTTAACGCCATGTTTGGCGCGGGTCACCATGGCACTTCCAGCGAAAGCGTGATTGCCCTGACGATGGTGCTGGCCGATGGCACCATCCTCAAGACCGGGGCCCGCGGCCCGGATGGCGATACCCCGTTCTATCGCCATTACGGCCCTGATCTGGTGGGCCTGTTCTGCGGCGATAGCGGCACCCTGGGGATCAAGGCCGAAGTGACTTTCCGCTTGATCAAGGCCCCGGCCTTCGAAGATTGCGCGTCTTTCTCGTTCAAGTCTGGTCCCGCGATGATGCAGGCCCTGGCCGAGATCGCGCGCGGTGGCCATGCGTCGGAAACCTGCGGGTTCGATCCTGGTCTGACCCGCGTCCGCATGAAGCGGATGTCACTGGCGGATGACGTCAAGACCCTGGGCAAGGTGATCGCCAAGGAAGGCAAGATCGGCAAGGGCCTGCTGGCCGCCGCCAAGATCGCGCTGGGTGGCCGCAGCTTTATCGAAGCGGATGAGTTCTCGCTTCACGTCATTGCCGAAGGGCGCTGCAAGGAAGCCGTCGCCTTCGACATGGCCGCCATGCGAGAGATCGCCAAGCGGTTCGATGGGGTCGAAGTGGAAAATACCGTGGCCAAGGTGGTGCGGGCCAACCCCTTCCCCCCTGCCAATTCGATCCTTGGCCCAGAAGGTGAGAGCTGGGCGCCGGTCCATGGCCACGTGTCGCTTTCGAACGCGCCGCAAATGCTGGCGGATATCCTGGCCTATTTTGAGGAAATGCAGCCCCGTTTTGATGAACTGGGCATCTTCACCGGGTTCCTGTTCACCTCGTTATCAACCAACGCCGTGACGATTGAGCCGGTGTTCTTCTGGCCGCGCGGTTACCGCCCTGTCCATGCTTCCATGGTTGAACCCGCCCACCTCGCCCGCCTGCCCAAACTCGATGCGGCGGCCGATGCAACGGCTGTGGTCACCGCAGCGCGTGACCAGATCAAGGTGATCTGCCAGCGCTATGGCGCGGCTCATTTCCAGATTGGGCGGACCTATCCCTATCGGCAAAGCCGCGATGCCGGCTTCCTCAGCCTGCTTGATGCGATCAAGGCTGCCGTCGACCCGAAGGGGCAGTTCAATCCGGGCGGCCTGGGCTTTCCGCAGTGAGCGAGACCTATCGCGCGATCCGCCTGGAACGCTTCGCGCCGAGTTTCCGCGAGGCTGCTGACATCGTTGCCGTACCGGCCGGGCCGTCTGAGCCGGGACCGGGCGAGATCCGCGTGCGCAACCGCTATTGCGGGGTGAATGCGATCTTCGACACCCAGATCGCCCGCGATGCGGTGGACTATGTGAAGATCGGCCTGCCAAGCTTTACCGGCGTTGAAGCCCTGGGCGTGGTCGAGGCGATTGGCGCCGGGGTCAGTGATTTTGCGGTTGGCGATGCCGCCGTCACCGTCCGCTTTACCGGCGGCTACCGCGAAGCCAACACCGCCCCCGCCAGCAATTTCGCCCGGGTGCCCGCCGCCGAGCCCGAATGGCTGGCGCTGGCCTCGACCGGGGTGTCGGCACTGGTAGCGCTTGAACAAGTCGGTGAGCTCAAGGACGGCGAGACAGTGGTCATTTCCGCCGCTGCGGGTGGCCTGGGACATCTGCTGGTCCAGCTCGCCCTGCTCAGGGGTTGCCATGTCGTCGGGATTGCCGGTGGCAAGCGCAAGTGCGATTTCGTGGCCTCGCTCGGCGCGCAGCGGGTGATCGATTACCGCACTGAAGACGTCGGCGCGGTACTCGCTAATGAATATGGCAACCGCATTGATGTTGCCGTGGATACCGTTTCCGGCACGATCTATGATGCGATGCTGGCCAATCTGGCGCCCTATGGCCGCTTGGTGGTGGCCGGGGCCGCCGCCGATCTTGAGGGCAAACCCGAACTGGTCCTCGCGCCGCGGATCGCCCATGCCATCTATTACAAATGCGCCTCGGTCCGCGGGTTCATGAACGGCCTGCTGACCGCGCACTGGCCCGATGCCCGCGCCCGACTGCAAGAGCTCTACGCCGCGGGCAAGCTGCGCGTCCTGATCGACGAGCAGCCGCGGACCGGCCTTGAAGGTATCTACGATGCCGTTGAGCATCTCCTGTCGGGCGCATCGATGGGCAAGGTCATGGTCAAGCTGGGATGACCAGACCGAGCACCCTGTTTGACAAGATCTGGTCCCGGCACCGGGTGGCCGAGACCGCCGGTGGGGCCACCCTGCTGGCAATTGACCGGGTGTTCCTGCACGAACGGACCGGAGCCGCCGCGCTAAAAGCGATGGCCGCGGCGGGCCGCAAACTAGCCGATCCATCCCGGGTTTTCGCGGTGATGGACCACATCGTTGACACCCGTCCGGGACGCACCGACCAGACCCTGATGGCCGGCGGCCAAGGATTCATCACCGAAACCCGCGCAGCGGCCCATGCAGCGGGCATCACCCTGTTTGACGTTACCGACCCGGATCAGGGCATCACCCATGTGATCTCGCCCGAACTGGGCATTGTCCTGCCGGGGCTGACCCTGGTCGCGCCGGACAGCCACACCTGCACGCAGGGTGCGCTTGGGGCGCTCGCCTGGGGGATCGGCTCAAGCGAAGCCGAACACGCCATGGCAACCGGCGTCCTGCGGTTGCAGCGGCCACGGACCATGGCCGTCCGGTTTACCGGCATCCTGCCGGAAGGGGTGACGGCCAAGGACATGGCGCTGACCCTGCTGGACCGGCATGGCGCTGGCGGCGGCGCGGGCCATGTGATCGAATTTCTGGGCGATGCCGTTGCTGCGCTGGATCTCGAAGCGCGCATGACGCTGTGCAACATCTGTCTCTTATACACATCTCCGAGCCCACGAGACCTCTCTACA
>CAWUNP010000142.1:0-5068 GCA_963923805.1 uncultured Novosphingobium sp.
GGTCGAGCACAAAGCGCAGCACGGCGAGGCTACCCTCAACCTCAAGGCTCCAGTCGAGCACCGGGGCCTGGCAGGCTTCAACCAGCACCGCTTCAATCTGCTTGCGTGTGGCGGTCGACATGATGTCGCGCGGCAGCCAGACGAAGGCAAACAGGTGGCGCATCAAGGCCGCCGGGACCAGCGCCAGCTTGGGCCGGGGGCGATCGACCAGGCTCATCATCGTCGTGGCGATCCGCTCTAAATCGTCGTCGGCAAACCCGATCAGCAAGTCATGCGGCAGGGCCGTCAGGGCATGGACCAAGGCCTTGCCGGCATGGCCTTGTGGCGCGAAGCCGAAGCGCGTCATCAGCTCGCTCAGCTGGGTGCGCATCCGCGGCACCTGCGTGGGCGCGGCCGCCAGGCCCGCGCTGGTCCAGATCCCGGCATGGACCGACAGGCTTTCCAGCTTGCCGCCCTCGAACACCGGGACAATGAACAGGTCCAGCGGGGTGCGGCGGTGGACATTGCTGACGTGGTTGGACTTGACCGCCAGCGGCCCACGGCCGGCTTTGCCCTTGCCTTCAAACCAGGCGAAAGCGCGGTCATAGGAAATCGGCCCGAGCAGGCTCTTCGCCCCGCGCCGACAAATCCCGAGCGCGCCGGACTGGCTGCCATCCCGGTGGCGCACGACATGGCCGAGCTGGGTCAGCATGCCGTCCTTGAACCAGCGCAGCAGCGCCGCCCCTTCGCCATCGGCCAGGCTATCGGCATCGTCGGCCATGGCCTGTTGCATCTTCGGCCAATCCGCCACGGCGACGCGCACATCACCCAAGGTCGTCCGCAGCGCGCTCTCCAGCGCGCGGCGGAGTTTTGCGTCGGCCCGGCGGGTTTCGACATAGACCATGGACTCGCGCTTTTCGCCAGCTGCGGCGCCATCAACTATTTCGGTCAGCACGCCATCGGCGTCGCGCCGCACCGGCAGGACGGGGTGGACCAGCCGGTCAATCGTCAGCCCCTGTGCGGCAATGGTGGTGGCGATCGAATCGACCAGGAAGGGCATGTCATCGTTAATCACGGCGATCCGCATGAAGCGCTCGGCCGCAGAGCCGGACACGGTCTCGATCGTGATCGCCGCCTCGCCAACGTCGCGCTGGCTGGCGGCGCTGCAGAGGAAGGTGGTCGCCGCATGAAGCCCATCAGCCGCGAATGGCGCATCGCCGGGCAAGAGCGCCGCCATCAGCCGCTGGGCGAGCGCCGCTTCAAGATGATTGGCAGAGTTGCTGCTGGACTTGGCACCCATCGATCACACTCCTGCGGGCCACCTGACAACGTTGCCCGTGCAAACAATATTATTGCCATCTAACGCAGCATTCGTATGCATCCTAGGAGCAACTGGTCACCACTGCAACCAGTTTACCGCTAAGGAAACCTGCCTAAGCGACGGCAGGACGATGCTCAGCCTGCCAAGGCTTCGACTGTAAGGGCCAGTGAGTGTTCGCGCGCAGCCGGATCGTAAGTAGCTCCGGCAACAATGATTTCATCCGCGCCGGTGCGTTCAACGAAGCGGCCGATCGCCGCGCGCACGGTCGCGGGCGCGCCGACAGCACTGGCTTGGCGGACGTGTTCGAGCATGGCTTGCGTGTGCGGCGGCAGGCTATCGCGGTAACCGGGCACCGGCGGCTTGAGCCGGCCGGGATTGCCAGTGCGCAGGGCAACGAAACTTTGGTCGAGCGAGGAGGCCAGCAGGGTCGCCTCGGCATCGGTCTCGGCGGTGATCACCGTCATCGCGGCCATGACATGGGGCTTGTCGAGCGCTGGCGAGGGCGTGAACCGCTCACGATAAAGTTTGATCGCGGCATCAAGGTGATCGGGCGCGAAGTGCGAGGCGAAGGCATAGGGCATACCCAGCGCCGCCGCCAGCGAAGCGCCGAACAGGCTGGAACCCAGGATCCAGAATTCCAGCGCTGCCCCCAGGCCCGGCGTGGCGCGCAGGGCCAGCTCCGGCTCGCCCGTGACCAGCGCGCGCAGTTCGACCACGTCCTGCGGGAAAAACTCGGCCGCGCGCATCAGGTCCTTGCGCAGGGCCTGGCCGATCCGGCTGTCCGCTCCGGGTGCGCGGCCCAGCCCCAGGTCGATCCGGCCGGGGAACAGCGCATCGAGCGTGCCGAACTGCTCGGCAATCACGAAGGGATTATGGTTGGGCAGCATGATCCCGCCCGCCCCGATCCGGATGGTCGATGTAGCATGGCCGATATGGGCTAGGGTCACGGCGGTGGCCCCGCCGGCGATCCCGTCCATGCCGTGATGCTCTGCCACCCAGAATCGCCGGTATCCCGCTGCTTCGGCCGCGCGGGCCAGGCTGGCGGCCGTGGCCAGGGCTTCGGAGACGGTCCCGCCTTCGCGAACGGGGATCAGGTCAAGGACGGTTAGCGGGATCACCGGCCCGATGGTGCCGGGTCAGGCCCCAGCTGGTCAAGATAGGATTGCGCGGTCCGCGCCACTTCGCTGCCGGGTGCCGTCTGCAACACCGACAGCCAGGAACGACGGGCGGCACTTTCGTTGCCAGCCAGCATGGCGATCACCCCGGCCTCCAATCCCACTTCGGGATCGGTCGGCATCAGTTGGGCGGCGGTCATGATCTGCTGCTGCGCGTCCGCCAGCTTGCCCTGGCGGCGCGAAAGCGTGGCCGACAAAAGCCAGCCTTGGCCGTTCTCTGCCGCATTGGTGCGCGCCGTAGCCAGCGCGGTGGCCGCATCGCCATCGCGTTTCAGCGCCACCAGCGCGCGGGCCCGGTCGATCGAAATCTCCCCCGCCAGCCGCAGATCACCAGCGCCAAGCGCCTCGCCATGGGCCTGGTCAAGCTGGGCGAGGGCAGCCTCGGGCTTGCCTGCCGCCAACAGGGCATTGCCCGCCATGCCGCCTAAGCGCGCCCGATTGGCGGGCTCGCTCGCTGGGGTGACTTCGCGCGCCGCATCGAAAGCGGCCAAGGCCGCATCCCACTTGCCTTGCGCAGAGAGTGCCATGCCCAGGCACTGCCCCGGTTCAGCGCGGGCCGAACCCTTCAGGTCCTTCAATTGCTTTTCGGCAAAGGCCTGGGCCTGCACGGGACTGGTCGTGAGCAGCTTGCGACATAGCGCAGCGGGGGACAGCTCGGCCGCTGGCGTGGCGGCTTCGCTCTTCTTGCGGGGTATTTCCAGCGGGGCTTGGGGCAGCGATCCCGCCGCGCCGACGCCGACACTGGGGCCGAACTGGGCGATCAGGGGCAGGAGAATGGACAGGATCATGACAGCTCCGCAATCGTCCGCAGCAACAGCGCGATATCGGCATCGCGGCTGAGGCGGTGATCACCATCCTGGATCAGGGTGACCTGAACATCATCCGAATGAAGCTGCTCGGCGAGCGTCAGCGCCAGTTCCCACGGCACATCCGAATCGCGCTGGCCGTGGAGCAGGCGGACCGGGCAGGTGAGCGCGATCGGCTGGCCCAGCAGCCGCTGCGCCTGGCCGTCTGCCCAGAACGCGGCGTGGGTCGGGGTCGGCTCCGGGCCATAGGGATTGTGCTCCAGCACGGTCTGGCCACTCGCCAGCAGCGCCTGCTGGTCCGCGTCATAACCCCAGTCGGTAAAGTCCGGTGCCGCCGCGATCCCGACCAGCCCGGCGAGCCGGTCGCCCAGCGCAAGGCCGATCAGCAGCATCAGCCAGCCGCCCATCGAGGACCCGATGAGCACCACCGGTCCCTCCACCTGCGCATCGATCAGCGCCAGCACCTCATCCCGCCAATGGCTGAGCGTGCCTTTGGCAAAGTCACCCTCGCTCTCCCCGCAGCCCGAATAGTCGAGCAAGAGGCAGGCCCGGCCCTGCGTGACAGCCCAGTCGAACACGGCGCAGGCCTTCCCGCCCGCCATGTCGGACATATAGCCGGGCAGGAACACCAAGGTTGAACCTTCACCCGCATTGTGGCGGAAGGCGATCCGGCGCCCATCGGGCAGGGCATGAAAGCGGGTCTCTGTCATCCCGGTACCTCTGCGCCATTGCCCCGTCACAATTCAAGGCTAGTCTGCGCGGCAAGAGATGAGGGAGAGAACAATGCTGCCAGTACCGCCAGAGGCCCCGCTGCTTGCCGCGAGCCGCCGCAAGGCCCTGAAGCTCGGGCTGCTGGGTCTTGCCGGGATCGGCGCGCCGGCCTTGGCGGAAGCAGGCAAAGGCTTCACCCACTGCGTCGCCAGCGGTGAGCCTGGCCCGAACCAGGTCCTGCTCTGGACCCGCTATGCCAGCGCCGATGAAACGAAGCTCAAGTGGGAGATGGCGGAGGACGCCGCGTTCACCCACGTCGTGGTGCAGGGCGAGGCAACCGCGTCTCCCGCCAACGACAGCTGTGCGCGGGCCTGGGCCAAGGGGCTGAAGCCTGGCAAATGGTACTTCTATCGCTTCATCGCACCCGATGGCGAAAAGTCGCCGGTCGGCCGGACCAAGACGCTGCCGGTGGGCAAGGTCGACAAGTTCAGGATCGCGGTCTTCTCCTGCTCCAACTACGGCTTTGGCTGGTTCAACGCCTATGGCCATGCAGCCGAAGCGGGAGACTTCGACCTGGTCCTGCATCTGGGCGACTATTTCTATGAATACGCCCGCGGGACCTATCCCGATGCCAAGGAAGGGCTCACCGATCGGCTGGTTCCGGTCGACGAGGCCGTGACCCTGGCTGGCTACCGCGAACGTTTTTCGACCTATCGGCTCGACCCTGATCTGCAGCGGCTGCACCAGCTCTATCCGATGATCGCGATGTGGGACGATCACGAAGTGGCCAACGATGCGTGGAAGGATGGCGCCGAAAACCACCAACCCGAAACCGAAGGCCCCTATGCGGTCCGCAAGACCGTTTCCGAGAAGGCCTATCGCGAATGGCTGCCGGTCTCGGAAGACTATTGGGCGCAGTACGAAATCGGCAAGCTGGCGACGCTGTTCCGGCTCGAGACCCGCCACGTCGCCCGCGAGAAGCCCTTTGATCTGGGCGATCTGATGAAGGGCAAGCGCGGGCCGGAACTGGAGGCCGCCTTGGCGGCCCCCAGTTCCGGCCCGCGCTTGCCCTTCAT
>CAWUNP010000143.1:0-5038 GCA_963923805.1 uncultured Novosphingobium sp.
GGCGGCCGCAATCCGGCGCTGCGGCTGCGCGGAACCCGCGCCAGCCTGGACGCATTGGCCGATGCCGGGATCATCGACGCTGCCGACGCGGCAATGCTGGGTGATAGCTATGACCGGCTGCGGGTGATCGAACACCGGCTGCAGATGGTGGCGGACCAGCAGACCCACAGCCTGCCGATGGACGCGGCGGCGCTGGATAATGTCGCCCGGCTTGATGGCTTGGCCGATGGCGCGGCGCTGGTGGCGGAACTGGCCGAAGTGACCGAGGCCGTGGGCCGCCGCTATGACCGGCTGGTGGCCGAGCATGCGGGCGAGCAAACCAGCGTCGCCGTTTCCGCCCCGCGCAGCGGCGCAGCCCTGGCGGCGGAAATCGAGCGGCTCGGGTTCCCCGATCCGCATGTTCTGGCCGACCGGATCGAAGGCTGGCGCAGCGGCAAATTGCGGGTGCTGCGCAGCGAGGCAGCCCGCGCCGCCTTCGATGCCGTCCAGCCGCGCCTGCTGGCCGCCTTTGCAGCTGCACCTGAGCCGCTTCACGCTTTGCTGCGCTGGGAGCAATTGCTCACCAATCTGCCCAGCGCGGTCAACCTGTTCCGGCTGCTGGAGGCGCGCCCTGGCCTGGCTGATCTGGTCGCGCGGGTGCTGTGCCTGGCCCCTCCGCTGGCCGATGCGCTCGCCCGCCGGGCTGACCTGCTCGATCCGCTGATCGATGCCAGCGCCTTTGACCTGCCGGGGTCGGTTGAGGAACTGGCCGCGATCATGGCCCGCGGCGAGGTGGACGATGATTACGAGGCCCTGCTGGGCCGGGTGCGGCGCAAGGTGGGCGAAATCCGCTTTGCGCTGGGCGTCCAGTTGATCGAGGGCACGCGCGATCCGATGGAGATCGGCCAGGCGCTCAGCCGGGTGGCCCAGGCCGCGATCCAGGTCCTGACCCGCGCGGCGACCGCCGAATTCGAGCGGGTCCATGGCAAGGTACCCGGCGGGGAGCTGCTGATTGTTGGTTATGGCAGGCTTGGCGGCGGCGTGCTGACCCATGCCTCTGACCTCGATGTGGTCTTCCTGTTCACCGGCGATCATGCCGCCGAAAGCGATGGTGCACGGCCGCTGGGGGCGACGCTCTATTTTAACCGGCTGGCCCAGCGCGTCATCGCCGCGCTGTCGGTACCGACGGCCGAGGGCGCGCTTTATGAAGTCGATACCCGGCTCCGCCCCTCCGGCGCACAGGGGCCGATCTCGGTCAGTCTCGATTCCTTTGAACGCTACCAGCGCGAGAGCGCCTGGACCTGGGAACACATGGCGCTGGCCCGTGCCCGGCCGCTTTATGGCTCAGTAGAGGCCCGCGCTGCGCTGAACCGGATCATCCACGGCGTGCTGGAAATGGAGCGCGATCCTGTGAAGCTGCGCGCCGACGTGCTGGAAATGCGGGCAACCATGGCCCAGCACAAGCCCGCCAAGGGTCCACTCGACGTCAAGCTGGCGCGCGGCGGGCTGGTCGATGCGGAATTCATCGTCCACTACCTGCAACTGCGCGACCATGTTGCGCTGGTACCGTCGATCCCGGTCGCGCTGGCGGCGCTGGTCAAGGCGGGCCAGCTCGATCCGGCGATCCTGGCGGCGCACCGCAGCCTTGCCCGCTTCCTGATTGCCTCGCGCCTGCTGGCACCCGACGGGACCGAGCCCGACCCTGGCGCAAAGGCCGTACTTGCCAGCACTTGCGAAACTGGCGATTGGCGCGGCCTGACCGAAAAACTGATCGAATCGCGCCGGACCCTGGCCAAGGCCTGGGCGGCGACATTCGGTGAAACACTGGAGATTGCGTGATGACCATTGCCGCCGGTGACAGCCTGCCCGATGTGGCTCTGACCCGCCCCGATGGCACCACCGTCCGCCCGGCCGACTATGCCGGGCAGAAGCTGGTGCTGTTCTTCTATCCCAAGGATGACACCCCGGGTTGCACCACCGAGAACCTCGATTTCTCGGCCCTGTCGGCGGATTTTGCCAAGGCTGGCACCGCGCTGCTGGGGATCAGCAAGGATCCGCCGAAGAAACATGAAAAGTTCATCGCCAAGCATGGCCTGACCGCACCCTTGGCCAGCGATCCGGAAGAAGGCGGCCTGTCCGATGCGCTGGGCTTCTGGACCGAGAAGTCGATGTATGGCCGCTCCTACATGGGCATGGTCCGCTCGACCGTGCTGGTCGGTGCCGATGGCAAGGTGGCGCAGGTGTGGAGCCCGGTGAAGGTCAAGGGCCACGCCGCCGAAGTGCTGGAAGCCGCCCGCAGCCTGTGACCTCTGTTTCCGCTGCGATCCGCGCTGCGCTGCTGACGGCGGAGCCAACCGACAAGGCCTTCGCCGCGCGCGAGGTCGCCCGTAACTGGGCTGCTGGCAAGCTCGCCTTCGCCTTCGATTGTGCCATGCCCGACCGCCCGGCCCGGCCCGCCCGGCCCGAACTGTTGCCGCCTAACCGGATGCCCAAGCGCAACAAGGCCGGCTCCGAACGAGGCCGGATCGCGCTGTGGCATTCGCTGGCCCATATTGAATTCGTCGCGATTGACCTGGCGCTCGACATGGCCGGGCGGTTCGGGGCGGAAATGGGGCCGCAGTTCGTGGCCGACTTCCTGTCAGTCGCCGCTGACGAAGCGATGCATTTCGCCCTGCTCGCCCGGCGGCTGCGCAGCCTGGGGTCGCATTACGGGGCTTTGCCGGCGCACGATGGGCTGTGGGATGCCGCCTTCGAGACCCGCCACGATGTCGCGGCGCGGCTGGCAGTGGTACCGATGGTGCTTGAGGCGCGCGGGCTGGATGTCACCCCGCACACGCTCGAACGGATCCGCGCGCTGGGCGATGAAACGGGCGCGCGGGTGCTGCAACGAATCCTTGACGATGAAATTGCCCATGTCCGCTTCGGCACCAAGCATTTCGTCGCAGTCGCCGAATCGCGCGGCGAATCACCGGAAATCCTATGGAAATCATTGGTGGCGACCCATTTCAGGGGGGCAATTAAGCCGCCATTTAACGACTCAGCGCGTCTGACTGCCGGTTTATCGCGCTCTTACTACGCAGGGCTTGCGACATCCGAATGACCTCTCTTTAACCACGCCCAACGAGACGGCGGGGGTCCGACCATCTCAAATTTCGATTTGCAGGCCTCTGTGGCAAGCAAGGCATACAGGGGTCCGGGTGGACCGATCGGCAACGGTTGGAACGCCTAGCTTGAAGGTTTTTAAGTGGTCGGTTTCGCGATTTTTACCAAGGTTCGCAGCATGCTCGGCGGTCTCGCCGTGCTTGCCGCCCTTGGGCTTGCCGCTCCGGCACTGGCCAATGCCAGCGCCACGGCGGCCGATATCGCTGCGCCGCTGCGCGAAGCCCAGGCTGCCAAGTCGGGCGTTCATGGCGGTGATGAAGAATTCCGCCGCCTCTTCGCTTCGTGGAACGGCACCTCGACCGCTTCGGTTCCGGCCCGGCCGCGCTCAGTCTCCATCCCTTCGCGCATGCCGCTTGAAGGTGCTGGCCTGACCAGCGGCTTCGGCATGCGTACCCACCCGGTTCTGGGTGGTCGCCGCCAGCACAAGGGCATCGACCTTTCGAGCCCGATCGGCACCCCGATCTATGCCACCGCCGATGGCGTGGTAACCCGGGCTGACTGGTTCTCGAGCTACGGCCTCTATATCTCGCTGGATCACGGGGCTTCGCTGGAAACCCGCTACGGCCACCTCTCGCGCCTCAACGTCGCCGAAGGCCAGGCCGTCCGCAAGGGTGACCTGATCGGCTACGTCGGCACCACCGGCCGCTCGACCGGCCCGCACCTGCACTATGAAGTGCGGATCGACGGCATGGCCGTGAACCCGGTTCCCTACATGCAGGGTGATAGCTGGGCCGGCACCCTGGCCGCCAAGGACACCGCCGGCAGCACGGCCAAGGGCGGCAGCAAGTAAGCAGCCGGCAGATCCCGCATGAAAGCAGGGCGACGGGCAACCGCCGCCCTTTTTCTTTGCCGGATTGCCCCCCGCATTCCTTTTGCGCTTGCCGGGTTTAATCGACCGGTTAAAGTCACCCCCGGATGGTAACTGCCACCACTGGAGAGTGATTCCCGATGCACCCGTCGATCCATGCCAAGAACAATCCCGACCGCGCCGCGATCATCATGGCCGGCAGCGGCCAGACGATCAGCTTTGCCGAGCTTGACCGCCGCTCAAACCAGGTTGCCCAACTGCTGCGCGACCGCGGGATCAAGGTGGGCGATACGGTGGCGCTGTGCATGGAAAACCACCCCTGGTTCTTCTGCCTGACCTGGGGCTTCCAGCGCTCGGGCGTGCACTATGTCGGCATTTCCAGCCGCCTGACCCCGCCCGAAATCGCCTATATCCTGGAAGACAGCGGCGCGAAGCTGCTGTTCGGTTCGGCCTATCTGGCCCCGACGCTGGATGAAGTGGCCAAGCTGGCTCCGCAGGTTGAGCAGCTGCGCTCCGATACGCCGGGCGCGCTGTCGGCCGAGGACGCGCTGGCCACCATGCCCGAAACCCCGATTGCCGATGAACGCGCCGGGGTGGACATGCTCTATTCCTCTGGCACGACCGGCCGCCCCAAGGGCGTGAAGATCCCGCTGCCCGAAGACCCGGCGATCGATCAGGCCAATGCCCTGGTCGGGCTGACGATGATGGCCTTCGGGATCAAGCCGGATTCGGTCTACCTCTCGCCAGCGCCGCTCTATCACGCCGCGCCGCTGCGCTGGTCGATGACGATCCAGAAGCTGGGCGGCACGGTCGTCGTGATGGAAAAGTTCGATCCCGAAGCCGCGCTGGCCGCGATCGAGAAGTACAAGATCACCGACAGCCAGTTCGTCCCCACCCATTTCGTCCGCATGCTCAAGCTGCCGGAAGAGGTCCGCAAGAAGTACGATACCTCCACCCTGAAGTGCGCGATCCACGCAGCCGCGCCCTGCCCGGTGCCGGTCAAGCAGGCGATGATCGATTGGTGGGGCCCGGTGATCTATGAATATTACGCCGGGACCGAAGGCAACGGCTTCACTTTCGTCACCAGCC
>CAWUNP010000144.1:0-5006 GCA_963923805.1 uncultured Novosphingobium sp.
ACAGACCTCCAGATCGCTGTCATTGTCGCCAGTATCGGCCAGCAGGACGACTTCGGCAAAATCGCGCGGCGGGCGCTGGGCCGTGCCGGCGAAGATCACGTCTTCCATCCCGCCGCCGCGCATCGATTTGGCGCTGCTTTCGCCCATCACCCAGCGGATGGCTTCCAGCAGGTTGGACTTGCCGCAGCCGTTGGGGCCGACGACCCCCGTCAGCCCCGGCTCGATATGCAGTTCGGCCGGCTCAACAAAGCTTTTGAAGCCTGAAAGTTTGAGCCGCTTGATCCGCATGGTGCCAGGCCGGTCCCCGTTGCTGGTCCCGGCTTAGCGGGCGCCAGCCTTTTCCAGCGCGACCTTGACCGCTTCCCAAGTGTTCACATCCAGCTTGGCGCCGTTGAGGAAGAAGGTGGGCGTGCCGGTAATGTTCAGCTCTTCTGCGGCCTTGTTGGTGGCTTCCACCAGCTTGGTGGCCTTGGCAGTATCGGCCAGGCAGACCTTGGCCTGATCGGCGGCGATCCCGCGTGCCGCGAAGAAGGTATCCATCCCGCCGGCCTTGGCAATCGCGGCAAAGCGCTGTTCGGGCGGCAGCTGGCCGGCAGCGTTCAGCGCGGCTTCGTTGGACTGAAGGCTGGTGAACATGTTCTTCTGCCAGCCCCAGAATTGCTCGGCGAGCGGCAGGGTTGCCTCAGGCGCGCCGCAGGTGGCCAGCAGCGTGGCCGGAACGTCAAGCGCGTTGAGCATGAAGAAGCGCACTTCGTAGCTTACCCGGCCGCTGGCGATGAAGCTGTCGCGCAGTTCGACAGCGCTCTTTTCCGCGAACTCTGCGCAGTGCGAGCAGCTCAGCGCGCCATATTCGACCAGCTTGATCGGGGCATCGGGGTTGCCCAGGCGATAGCCGCCTTCGGGCGTCACGGCATAGGTATCGGCCCAGCTGCTCCCAGCCGGAGGGGCGATCTTGGCAATCTGTTCACCGCTTGGCGCAGCCGTTGCCGCCGCGTCATCCTTCTTGCCGCAAGCGACGAGCGCAAGGGTCATGGTGGCGGCAACAAGGGTCTTGGTGACAAAGCGGGTCTTGGTAGCAGTCATGATTCGCGAAAATCCTCTGGATTTGAATGGCTGAGGCTAGCCCAGCGGCGGAACAGCGGGAAGCAGCAGCGGGTTGGCCCACAGGCTTACCCACAGGGGTATCAGACGAAACCTCTCATGGTCGCGGCAAGCACTTCGCGCAAGGCGGGCCAGGTGTTGACCTGCAGCGTCTGGCCATTGAGCAGGAAAGCCGGCGTGCCCCTGACGCCTTCGTTGTCAAAGGCATTGTCAGTGCCTTTCTGGAGCGCGGCGGCAAGGGCTTCGTCAGCCAGGCATTTATCCAGCTCGGCGCGCTTGTAGCCGCGCTGCTCCATCATCGCGTAAAGCCCCAGATCTTCGGTCATCGCCCGCACGCGGGTGTTCCAATCGGGATCGAGCCAGCGCCGTTCCTGTGCGCGGGTTGGGGTGCGCAGCCAATTGTGCTGGTTCTTGAGCAGCTGGGAAGTGTTGCCGAAAAACTTCGCGGGCGGACCGCAATAGGCGATCAGGGCCACGGTTTTGTCGAGTTCGTTGAGGAAGAACGGGCGGATTTCGTAGGATACCGAACCCGGCTTGATGAACCGTTCGACCAGTTCATCTCCGCCCTGCATTTCGAATATGCCGCAATGGGGGCAGGTGTAGGAGGCATATTCGATCAAGCGGATCGCGGCATCGGGATTGCCGCGAACATGGTAACCCTCCCTGCTGAGCGTTACCGTGGCCGACCAGTCCTTGTCCCGCGGCTGGCCGGCGCCGGAAAGCAGCGCCGCGGCTGCCAGTGCGAGGATGCCCGAAAACAGCCTCCGCCGGCGCATTACATCCGCGCCTCGATCTGCGGCTGCAACAGGTCCCACCCGCCGGTGCCATAAAGCAGAACGCCATCCAGCGCGAAGCTGGGGGTGTGGTCGATGCCCAGCTTGGCCGCGGCCTCGGTCCCTGCGGCAAGGCGCTGGGCCATGCCTACATCGGCCAGGCAGCGGTCAACCGTCATCCGGTCGTACCCGCGGCTGGCCATGATGTCGTAAAACTTGAAATCGCTGGCAATCGCGCGGGCACGGGTGGGCAGATCGCCCGCAGACCAGCGCGCCTGCTGGGCCTTGCTGCTGCGCGCCAGGGTGCCGATCCAGTTGGCCTGGCCGCGCATGAAGGCGCTGTGGTTCAGCGGGAAGCGGTCCTTGGGGCCGCAGTTGGTCAGCATCGCCACGGTCAGGTCAATCGGATCGCGGACCATGTGCCGGACCTCGACGGAAACCTTGCCGCTGCGGATATATTTGAGCTTCAGCCCGGCCTCGGCCTCGCGCTCAAACGCGGCGCAGTGCGGGCAGGTATAGCTGACCCAGGTGGTCAGCTTCACCTTGGCGGAAGGATTGCCAAGAACGGTGCTTTGCTGGGGCGTACGCGTGACGACGCGGTTCCAGTCCACGGGCGGACCGGCCCCGATGGTAACGGCGGCGGCAGCAATCAGCAGGGCGGAGCGGAGCAGTTGCTTCAAGTTCAATTGTCCTCGTTCTTGTCACCCAGGCTGCGGGCCAGCGATTCGAGTACGGCGCGCAGTTCGGGATCGCCGATATCGCGCAAGGAATCGCCCAATTCCACTGGAATCGGCTTGAGCGACGGGGGCGCCGATGGGAGGCGGTCCTCGGCCGGTGGTTTGACCACCCCCTGCCGCAGCTTGACCCGCGCAACCGCGCTGTAGCCGAAGAAGCGGTTTACCCGTTCGATAATCTCGGGCGTGACATGGCTGATCAGGGGGGCGTGCGCCGGGACCACGACCAGTTCCAGAATGCCGCCTGACTTTTCTCCCGGCGGAAACCGGATCGCCTCCGGGCTGCACACGCGGGCGTGCTTGACGCCAACGATCTCGGGCCAGCGCGTCACCACGCTCGACTGGATGAAGCCAAACCGGCGGAAGGCGGTGCGCCCCACTTCGGGCATCAATTCGGCCACGCTGCGCGCCGCCCCGCCGCGCGGCCGTTCATAGCGGCGCGGGGTGCTGGTGCTTTTTCCGGCTGGCTTCTTCGGGTCCCGTTCCATTGCACGTCCGGCAATGCCATAGCGTGCCAATGGACGCCAGCGCCGACACGATCCCGCACAGCTTGCTGGCCTGGTATGATAGCCAGGCCCGCGTCCTGCCGTGGCGCAGCCCGCCCGGCTCGCCGCCGCCTGAGCCCTATCGGGTCTGGTTGTCAGAGGTGATGCTGCAGCAGACCACGGTGGCGGCGGTCGGTCCCTATTTTGCGAAATTCCTGGCGCGCTGGCCGACCGTGCTGGACCTGGCCGCAGCCGACGATGCCGAGGTGATGGCGGCCTGGGCGGGGCTGGGGTACTACGCCCGCGCCCGCAACCTGCTCGCCTGTGCGCGGGCCGTTGCTGCGCGGGGCGGCGCCTTTCCGGAGACAGAGGCCGGCCTGCGCGAACTGCCGGGACTTGGCGCCTATACCGCCGCGGCCGTTGCGGCGATTGCCTTTGGCGAGCGGGCGACTGTGGTTGACGCCAATGTCGAGCGCGTTGTGGCGCGGCTCTATGCGATTGATGAGCCGCTGCCCCGGGCGCGCAAGGCGATCCGGGAGCGGGCAGAAGACCTGACCCCGGCCGAGCGCCCCGGAGACTTTGCCCAGGCGATGATGGATCTGGGGGCCACAATTTGCACGCCGCGCAAGCCGCGCTGCCTGCTCTGCCCGCTTGCCCAGCTCTGCGCTGGACAACTGGCGGGAGCCGAGCGCTTTCCCGTAAAGCCGCCCAAGGCCGCCAAACCGCAGCGCCGCGGTCGGGCCTTCTGGATCGAACGAGCCGGCGCGGTCTGGCTGGTGCAGCGGCCGGGCAGCGGCATGCTGGGCGGGATGCGGGCGCTGCCAGATGATGGCTGGTCAGCCCGCAGTGACGGTTCGGGCCAGGGGCCGGTCGCGGGGCAATGGCAAAGCGGCGGGGTGGTCCGCCACAGCTTCACCCATTTCGATCTCGATTTGCAATTGATGCTTTATTCAGGCGGCGATTTGGATAGGCTGCCGGCTGACAGTGGCGAATGGTGGCCGCTGGACCGGATCGCAGAAGCCGGCCTGCCCACCCTGTTCGCCAAGGCGGCGCAATTGGCGCTGGCTCAACAAGAACCTGTGGGAGAATGACCTTGCATCATCACGACGCCATCGCGCTTTCGCGCAGGAACCTGTTGCGCTCGACCGTGCTGCTGGGCGCGGGTGCGGCGGTTGGCGCCATGCCCTTCGGCAGCCAGCTGGCCCAGGCCGCTTCAACCGCCGGGTTTGAAGCGCGCTGGCCGGGCGTGACGGCCATGCTGGACAAGTATGTCGCCAAGCGCAGCGTTTCCGGCATGGTCGCCGCGCTGGGCTGGGGGGACAAGGATCCCGGCTTCATCGTGCGCGGCAAGGAAGCCTTCGACGATACCGATGATGTGGGCGAAGGCAGCCTGTTCCGCGCCTATTCGCAGACCAAGCCGGTAACCGGCATGGCTGCGATGATGCTGATCGATGATCGCAAGCTGAAGCTGGACCAGCCGGTGGCCGATTTCATCCCGGAATTCGCCAATATGCAGGTCGCGATCGATCCCAAGACCAGCCTGGAATCGCGCCCGGCGAAGAACCAGATCACGATCCGCCATCTGCTGACCCACACCGCGGGGCTGGGCTATGCCGGTGTCGGCAAGGACAAGGTCAGCGCCGAATTGCTGCGGCTGGGGGTGACCCCGGCGGTCCTGTCACGGATGAAGATCCCTGGCATGCCGGTCAGTCCGCCCACGCCGGGGCCGGATGAATTCGTCAAGCTGGCTGCCACCGTGCCGCTGGTTTCCGAACCCGGCACCGAATGGCACTATTCGATGGGGCTCGATGTGCTGGGCGTGGTGATCCAGCGCGCTTCGGGGGCCAAGAGCTTTGAAGCCTTCCTGCAGGAACGGATGTTCGATCCGATCGGGATGAAGAGCAGCTTCTTCC
>CAWUNP010000145.1:0-5002 GCA_963923805.1 uncultured Novosphingobium sp.
GTCTCGTGGGCTCGGAGATGTGTATAAGAGACAGACCATGTTGACGCGGGCTACCACCTGGTCGGCATGAAGCAGGAAGACGCACCCGACATTGCGCTGAGCTGAGCGGCGCGAGGCTGGCATGGCGCTCACGGTAATCCGCCCACGCCGGTTCGAAGATCCGCGTGGCTGGTTCAGTGAGAGCTGGAATCGCGCGCGGCTCAAAACGGCCGGGTTCGCGATCGACTTTTGCCAGGACAACCATTCGTTCTCGCACCCGGCGGGCACCTTGCGCGGGCTGCACTATCAGGCGCCGCCGTTCGCCCAGACCAAGCTGGTGCGCTGCCTGCGCGGCCGGATTTTCGACGTTGCGGTTGACATCCGCCGGTCATCCCCAACGTTCGGGCAATGGGCCGGGCTGGAGCTTTCGGCCGCGAACGGCAAGCAATTGCTGATCCCGGCCGGCTATGCCCACGGCTTCCTGACGCTCGAGCCGGACTGCGAAATCGCTTACATGGTTGATGCCTATTACGCGGCCGAAAGCGATGGCGGCCTGGCCTGGAACGATCCGGCGATCGGGATCGATTGGCCGCTTCCCGGCGGCGATCCGGTGCTATCCGACAAGGACAGCTCTTTGCCGACACTCGATCGGCTGATAGTGGATTTCCCCTATGATGGAAATCCGCTCGGTCCCTTGCAGGACGTGTCGCTCTGAAAGGTCCGACCGGCTGCGCAATTCGGACGGCGCGGCAGCGTGAAGGACCGCGAAGGCATGAAAGTTCTGGTCACCGGCGGCGCCGGGTTTATTGGTTCTGCCCTGATCCGGCACCTGATCGGGGAAAGCCCGCACGAAGTCCTGAACCTCGACAAGCTGACCTATGCCGGGGTGCTGGCATCGCTCGACACGGTAGCGGGTGACCGCCGCTATCGCTTCGTTCAGGGGGACATCTGCGATGCCGCCCTGCTGCGCGACCTGCTGGCCGAATTTCAACCGGACGTGATCGCGCATCTGGCCGCCGAGAGCCATGTCGACCGCTCGATCGACGGACCTGGCGCCTTCATCCAGACCAATGTGGTTGGTACCTTCACCCTGCTCCAGCAAGCGCTGGCTTACTGGCAGGGGCTGGAACCGGACCGCAAGGCCGGCTTCCGCTTCCATCACATCTCTACCGACGAGGTTTACGGATCGCTGGGCGATGAAGGGCTGTTTACCGAAGACACGGCCTATGATCCGCGCTCACCCTATTCGGCGTCGAAGGCCGCATCAGACCATCTCGTCCGGGCCTGGGGCCACACCTATGGCTTGCCGGTGCTGGTGACCAATTGCTCCAACAATTATGGCCCCTACCACTTCCCCGAAAAGCTGATCCCGCTGATCATCATCCGCGCCCTCGCCGGCGAACCGCTGCCGATTTATGGCGATGGCAGCAATGTCCGTGACTGGCTGTTTGTCGAGGATCATGCCCGCGCGCTGCGCCGCGTGTTCGAAGCCGGCCTACCCGGCGAGACCTACAACATCGGCGGCAATTCGGAACGGCGCAATATTGATGTGGTGCAGGCGATCTGTGCAGCGCTTGATGCCCGCCGTCCGCGGGCGGACGGACAATCCTATGCCAGCCTGATCACCCATGTCACCGACCGCCCGGGGCATGACCAACGCTATGCCATTGATGCGTCGAAGATCGCCCGCGAACTGGGCTGGGCTCCGGAGGTGCGGTTTGAAGAGGGCATTGCACGGACGGTCGATTGGTACCTGTCGCGCAAGGACTGGTGGGAGCCGATCCTGCAGGGCCGCTATGCCACGCAGCGGCTGGGATCCGGCGCCGGCTGACATGGCGACGGTGCCGCGCCTCGGGCACCCCGCGCACGGGACCGTTTCGCCAAGGTCGACGACTGGCTTGCAACGTTCTAGACGGGGGCGATGAGCCAGTCGCTGCCCTTCCATTCGATTCATCGCCATGGCCTGGTCCGGCTGGCGGCGGCCACGCCGCATGTCTTCGTGGCGGATCCGGCGGCGAATGCCCGCGCGGTGCTGGAACTGGCCCAGCAGGCAGAGCGCGACGGGGTGGACCTGGTGGTCTTTCCCGAGCTGTGCCTGACAGCCTATGCGATTGACGATCTGCTGACCCAGCAGGCCCTGCTCGATTCAGCCCGCGCCGCGCTCGCCAGCATTGTCACCGCCAGCGAACGCCTGCGCGCGGTGCTGGTGGTCGGCCTCCCGCTGGTTCGCAACGGGCGGCTCTACAACTGTGCTGCCGCGGTAACGCAGGGGCGGGTCCTGGGTGTCGTGCCCAAGAGCTTCCTCCCGAATTACCGCGAGTATTACGAAAAGCGCTGGTTCGCACAGGGTGTCGGCATCATCGGAGAGACAATCGAACTGGGCGGCGTGGACGTGCCGTTCGGCACCGACCTGCTGTTCCGCGCAGCCAACTTGCCCGACTTCACCTTCCACCTCGAAATTTGCGAGGACATGTGGGTGCCGCAGCCCCCTTCGATCAGGGGCGCGCTGGCCGGGGCGACGGTGCTGTGCAACCTCTCGGCTTCCAACATCACGGTCGGCAAGGCCGATGAGCGGGCGACATTAGTCGCGGCCCAATCGATGCGCTGCGCAGCAGCCTATGTCTATGCCGCCGCCGGTGCAGGTGAGAGCACGACCGACCTGGCCTGGGATGGCCAGGGCTCGATCTATGAGCTGGGTGAAGAAGTTGCCCGGTCGGAGCGGTTCAACCGCCAGCCGCAACTGGCGGTTTCTGACGTCGACGTGCAGCGGCTGCGGCTGGAGCGGATGCGGACCGGTTCGTTCAACGATGCCGCCGTCGCCGCCGGTCATCCCGAGCGGGAATTCCGCCGGATCGATTTCACCCTGCCGCTGCATGAAAAGGATGTCGGCCTGCGCCGCGCCCTGCGCCGCTTCCCGTATGTGCCGCACCGTGCCGACCGGCTCGCGCAGGATTGCTACGAGGCCTTCAACATCCAGGTCGATGGCCTGATCCGCCGCATGGAAGCAACCAGGTCGAAGAGCCTGGTGATCGGCATTTCGGGCGGACTCGATTCGACCCACGCGCTGATCGTTGCGGCCAAGGCCTGTGACCGTCTCGGCCTGCCGCGCACCACGATCCGCGGCTATACCATGCCCGGCTTCGCCACCAGCAAAGGCACCAGGGCCAACGCCTGGCAGCTGATGGAGACCCTGGGGATTACGGCCGAAGAGATCGACATTCGCCCGGCGGCCGAGCAGCTGCTCAAGGACATGGGCCATCCCTATGCCCGCGGCGAGAAGGTCTATGACGTGACCTTCGAGAATGTGCAGGCCGGGCTGCGCACCGATTACCTGTTCCGCCTGGCCAACCACCACCACGGCTTCGTGGTTGGCACGGGCGATCTGTCAGAGCTTGCCCTGGGCTGGTGCACTTACGGCGTGGGCGATCACATGAGCCATTACGCCGTCAATTGCGGCGTGCCAAAGACGCTGATCCAGTACCTGATCCGCTGGTCAGTGGAGAGCGAGCAGTTCGATGCCGCGACCGATGGCGTACTGACCGCGATCCTCGATCAGGAGATCTCGCCCGAGCTGGTGCCAGCCGATGCCGAAGGCGCGATCCAGAGCACCGAGGCGGCGGTTGGCCCCTATGCGCTCAACGATTTCTTCCTCTACTACACGCTACGTCAGGCGCTGACCCCCGCCAAGATCGCCTTCCTGGCCTGGCATGCCTGGCGCAAGGACGGCGTGGGGCGCTGGCCGTTCGGTTTCCCGGAGGAGCGCAAGGAAGACTATACGCTGGCCGAGGTGCGCCGCTGGCTGGAAAACTTCGTCCGCCGCTTCTTCGCGACCAGCCAGTTCAAGCGCAGTGCCATTCCTAACGGTCCGAAGGTGTCATCCGGCGGCAGCCTCAGCCCGCGGGGGGACTGGCGCGCGCCGAGCGATGGGCTGGCCGATGTCTGGCTGGCCGAAGTGGCGCAGGTGCCGCGCAAATAGCGCGGCTCAGTTGCCGCCTTCGGGCTTTTTTTCGGCTTCGGCTTCGGCCTTGCGGCGGGCCTCGATCTGGTCTTCGAGCTTTTCGACGTCGCTCTGGGTCTTGGCCGCATCCTTGTCGATGGTCGAAAGCCGCTTGGCGCGCTCATCGGCGATCAACTGGCCAAAGCGAATGCTCTCATCGCTCTGCTTTTCGGCATAGGCGGCGTTGATCAGCTGGCCCGAGCAGCCGGTCCAGCCGCCCGCGCCGACCGGCGAGCAGCTCATCGTCCCGGTCTTGCTCACCCGTTCGTAGGCCAGGACCTTGTTGTTCCAGGCCTCGTTCTGGGGCGAACTGGACTTGCGCAGGATCTGCGGAATGCGGAAGCGCTCCCCTTCGGCCTTGCGGGCGCAGACGGTGATCGTGTCATCGCTCGAAACCGGGCATTCATCGTTGCCGTAAACGATCAGCTGGTTGACCTTCGGCTCGGATGCTTCCTGCGCCAGCGCGGGGGCGGCGGCGAACAGCAATGGGGCAGCGATCAGCAGGCGGCGCATGGGTAATCTCCTTGGCGCGATGGCCCCGATATAGAGGCTCTGTGCGCTGAATGACAGCTTAAGCGGCGCGGTTCCTTGCGCCCGGTCAAGTCAGGTTTCAGATCCGCTCGGACAGGCGGATCGCCAGGCGGCAGCCCAGCCGGATCGCACCCGACAGCAGCGGATAGGCCGGTGCCTGTTCCGCCCCGGCTGCCAGGGCCGCTTCCTTGTGGGCGCGTTCGTCATCGCGGAATTCGCGGATCATCTCGGCCAGTTCGGGATCGGCATCGCCCAGTTCTTCGAGCTGCTGGGTATAGTGCCGGTCAATCTCGGTCTCGATCGCCGCGGTGCAGGCCATGGCTGCCTTGGGCCCGATCAGCGCAGTCGCCGCGCCAAGGGCATAGCCGGCCACGCTCCACACCGGCTGCAGGGCCGTGGGCCGGACGCCGCGCTGGGCCAGCAGCGCATCGAACTTCTCGCGGTGCGCAGCTTCCTGTTCGGCCATATGCGCAATCTCGCCCGAATGCGGGGCGC
>CAWUNP010000146.1:0-4986 GCA_963923805.1 uncultured Novosphingobium sp.
GACCTCAACTGGCCGATGAAGGGCCCGTTCCTGGCCGAGCATCTCGATCATCCCCGCGCTGCCGAAACCGCCCTGTCGCTGGCGCGGCTGGCGGGAATCCTGCCCGCTTTCCTGGTCGATCCGGACGGCGCTGGCGAAGCCCAGGCTGTTTCCTCTGGTGACCTCGCCGAATTCACCGATCCGCGTCACCTCGCCATCGCCACCCACGCGCGGCTGCCGGTGGCCGCGGCCGAAGATGCCGAGATTGTCGCATTCCGCTCGGCCGACGACCTGCGCGAACATGTGGCGCTGGTGATCGGGCAGCAGAATGCCGACCGGCCGCCGCTGGTCCGACTTCATTCCGAATGCCTGACCGGCGATATCCTCGGCAGCCTGAAGTGCGATTGCGGGCCGCAGCTCGACGCCGCGCTGCGGGCCATGGCCGAGGAGGCGAAGACCGGCGGTTGGGGCGTGCTGCTTTACCTGCGGCAGGAAGGGCGCGGGATCGGTCTGGTCAACAAGCTGCGCGCCTATCAGTTGCAGGATCAGGGTTTTGACACGGTCGATGCCAACAACCGGCTGGGCCTGCCGACCGAAGCGCGCGATTTCCCGGTGGCGGCGCGGATGCTGCAGCTGTTGGGCGTTGGCCCGATCCGGCTGATGACCAACAACCCGGCCAAGGTCGCGGCGCTATCGGCGGCCGGGGTGACCGTGGCCGAACGCGTGCCGCACCAGTTGCCGCCCAACCCGCACAACGCCCGCTATCTGGATACCAAGCGGGATCGCACCGGGCACCTGCTCTGACTAGCGGCGCTCGGTCCGCTTGATCCCCGGGGCCAGCCGGTTTGCGCCGATCTGCACCGGATCGTCGGTCCAGTTGGCAACGAAGGTGGTGTTGCGGCTGACACCCGGGGCGAAGCGGGCATCGTTGCCCTCGATCACCAGCCCGGCCGAGCTGTATTGCTTGTCCTCCGGCGCAACGGTGATGAAGGCGGACCAGTTTTCCTTGTTCGCACCTTGCACGAACCAGTTGTTGGCGATCCGGCTCGAGGCACCGCCCGGCAGGTCGATCATGTAATTGGTGGCGCGGCCGCCCGAATCGTCAAAGCTGTTGCCCACGATCTCGATCGCGCGGCTGCGGCTTTTGGCATAGTGTCCGCCGCGCCCCTGTTCGAACCGGCTGCGGGTGATCGAGACCGCACCATAATCCCCGATATAGACCGAATGCGCGCAGCCCCCGGCGCCTTCGCAAGTGCCCAGCCGGGTGAAGGTCGATTTGTCGATCGCAATGCGCGAATTGGTATCGACCGCGCTGAGGATGCCCTGCTGGCTATCGCGGAACCACGATTGGACAACCTGCAGGTTGCCCTTTTCGATCCGGATGCCCGCGCCGTTGAAATCGGGCACCTTGATATTGGTGAAGACCAGCCCTTCCACCCGGGCGTTCTCCCCGCGCAGCACCAGCACGGCCTTGCCTTCGCAGGAAACGCCATCGAACACGGCCTGTCCCGGGCTCTCGGCCTGATAGGTGATCGAACCGGCCTCTTGCACGGCGCAATCGGCATGGCTGCCATTGGCCACACGGATCGTGCCGGTTCCCTCACCGATCGCGGCAACGGCTTCCTGCAGCCGGCCAAAGCGCTGGCCGGTTTCCAGCACGGTGTAGGGCGCATTATCCTGCGCGCTAGCGATGGAGAGCGGCAGGGCCAGGCTGGCGCAGGCCGAAAGGGCGATAAGGATGCGGGCGTTCTTTTCCATTCCGCCGGTTATGCCGCATGCGGGTTAACATGCGGCAAAGGAACACTTAATCGCGGTTCCCCCAGCGCCATTTCCACCCGCCTTCGGTGCGTTTCCGGACCAGCGATACGAAGATGGCAGTGGCGGCCACAAACAGGCCAAAGCCGATCGCCTTCACGCGTCCATCGCTCTGGCTATCAAGCCAGACCACGACGGCGACAATCGCCAGATAACCGGCCATAACAGCCCAGCCCTGCCAGGTGATTGGCAGACCGGCGCCATAGCCATATCGCTTGGCTGCAAACCATGGTTCAGGCCTATCCATCGATCGTCTCCTTGGGCGGACGCCCGCGCCGGGGTGGTTCGGCCGGCGCGACCTTGATCCCCCGCCGGTTCAGCGCTTCGTGCAGCAACACTTCGACCTGGGCGTTGACCGAGCGGAAATCGGCCGCAGCGGCCCGTTCCAGCGCCGTGAACAGCGCGGGATCGAGCCGCAGGGGGAAAGCCTTTTTGCCGGGCGGTGCCATGGGTCAGCTTATTGATATAGCGTGCCCGTGTTGACCACCGGCTGGGTATCGCGCTCACCGCAGAGAACCACCATCAGGTTGGACACCATCGCCGCCTTGCGTTCGTCATCCAGGTGCACCACGCCCTTGTCGCTGAGCTGCTGCAGCGCCATTTCGACCATCGTCACCGCGCCTTCGACCAGCTTTGTGCGGGCCGCGATCACGGCTTCGGCCTGCTGGCGGCGCAGCATCGCCCCGGCGATTTCCTGCGCATAGGCCAGATGGGTAAAGCCGCATTCGTCGACCGTGATCCCGGCCATGGTCAGCCGCGCGATCAGTTCCTTGCGCAGTTCGGCGCCAACCTGGTCGTGATTGCCACGCAGGGTAATCTCGGCATGGGCGAAATCGTCATAGGGGTAGCGCGAGCCGATGGTCCGCACCGCCGCTTCGATCTGGACCATGACGAAGGCCTTGTAATCATCGACGTCGTAAAGTGCCTGCGCCGTATCGACCACGCGCCAGACCACCTGTGCCGCCATCTCGATCGGATTGCCGCGCAGGTCGTTCACCTTGATCTTCTCGGACACAAGGTTGTTGGCGCGGACCGAGATCTTGCTCTTGCCCATCCATGGCCAGACCCAGCGCAGGCCGTGGCTGCGATCGGTCCCGCGATAGGACCCGAACAGCGTGATCGCGGCGGCCTGGTTCGGCTGGATCATGTAGAATCCGCTGGCCAGGATCACCAGCATCGCCGCTGCGAAGCCGGTCGAGACGACAAAGCCGAAAACTGCGGCATCGTCAGGCTGGCTGCCGGCAAAGCTGACCACCCGCCAGATGGTCAGGCTGAGCAGCGCCAGGAAGGCGATCAGGATCAGGTAACCGCTGGTACTCCAGGCGCGGGTTTCGCGGCTGGCGGTCATCGGTGCATGGGTATCGGACATGGTTTTGACCCCTTTAAATCTGATATCATATTAATATCGCGATTCTCGCGTCGGTCAAGCGATTGTAGTCGGACGCAAATTCCCCTCTTGAAATAAGAGCGAATCAGTCTTAATAACAGTCCTGCGGGACCGGGCCCCTCTGGCGCGGCGCACTGGCACCATCCCCCCTTCCCAGCCAGGGCGCAGCGTGATGTCGGACCGCATCGGATGAAGCCGATGCCAGTGGTCCGGACACCTTGTCCCCCCATCCCAAGGACCCAGGCCCTGGCTCGGCTCATCCGATCGAACTCACAACCGTTCGAATAGGGAGCAGTTATCATGTCCGATCGTGTGTTCCGACTGATGGAGCGCCACCAGAAGCTTGATGAAGCCCTGCGCCTCGCGCAGCGGCGGCGGCTGACCGATCCGTTCGAGATCGTCCGGCTGAAGAAGCTGAAGCTGGCAATCAAGGATCGCATCGCGCGCCTGTTGCGGCGCCGCGAACGGCTGACCGGATAAAGGCGAGACGACCACACCTTTGCGCCGGAGCAGGGGGCAATCCCTTGCTCCGGCGCTCTTTCGTTTTTTTTTACAGGGGCACTGACAGATGGAATTCCTTACCGCCGACTGGCTCGGCACACCGGCCTGGTTCTGGCTGGCCTTCATCGGCATCGTCATCGCGCTGACCGTTTTCGACCTGGGCATCCTGCACAAGGAAGACCGCGAGATGGGCATCGCGGAATCGCTCAAGCTCTCAGTCTTCTACATCGCGATCGCCATGGCCTTTGGCGCCTGGGTCTGGATCGAGAAGGGCGGCGATCTGGGGATGAAGTACTATACCGGGTACTTCATCGAAAAGGCGCTCTCGATCGACAATGTCTTCGTGATCAGCCTGATCTTCACCTTCTTCGCGATCCCGCCAAAGTACCAGTACCGCGCGCTGCTGTGGGGCATCCTGGCGGTGATCGTGCTGCGCGGCGCGATGATCGCGGCGGGTGCCGCGCTGGTCGAGCAGGCCTATTGGGTGCTCTACATCTTCGCCGCCTTCCTGATCTTCACCGGCGTGAAGATGTTCTTCGCCGGGGACCACGATCCTGACGTGTCCAAGAACCCGGTGGTGCGGTGGATCTCAACCCACATGCGGGTCACGCCCAAGCTGCATGACCAGCACTTCTTCGTGAAGGTGCCGGATGACAAGACCGGCAAGCTGGTCACCGCGGTTACCCCGCTGTTCGTGGCGCTGGTGGTGATCAACCTGGCTGACCTGGTCTTCGCGGTGGACTCCGTGCCGGCGATCTTCGCGATCACCACCGACACCTTCATCGTCTATACCAGCAACATCATGGCGATCCTCGGCCTGCGCGCGCTCTACTTCGCGCTCTCGGCCATGGTGCATCGCTTCTACTACCTTAAGTACGCGCTCGCTGCCGTGCTGGTGTTCATCGGATCGAAGATCTTCATCTCGGACTTCGTGATGGGCGGGGCCAAGTTCCCGCCGGTGCTGAGCCTTGGCGTGACGGCCGGTCTGATCGCAGCGGGGGTGTTCTACTCGCTCTGGGCCACCCGCCACGGCGAGGATGCCGCGCCGCAGTTGCCGCATGACGAGATCCGGCCCTGATCAGTACTGGCGGATGACGTTCAGGAACGCGTCGCCATAGGCCGCCAGCTTGCGCGCCCCGACCCCGCCGATCTCGCCCAGTTGGGCCAGGTTGGCGGGGCGGGTCAGCGCCATCTCGCGCAAGGTCGCATCGTGGAAGATCACGTAGGGCGGCACCCCGGCCTCGGCGGCCAGTGAACGGCGCAGTTCGCGCAGGGCATCGAACAGCGGATCGCCCACCGGGTTG
>CAWUNP010000147.1:0-4967 GCA_963923805.1 uncultured Novosphingobium sp.
CCCGTGGCCAAGGGCGGCAAGGTGGTCGAACAGTCGATCCAGGTCGGTGAAAAGACCTTTGCCAATTACCAGCTGGAAACGCGCAACCCGGGTGGCCACAGCTCGGTTCCGCGGCCGGACAATGCAATCTACCAGCTGGCCACCGCGCTCAAGAAGATCGAGGCTTACAGCTTCCCGATCGAATTCACCGATACCACCCGGACCTATTTCAAGGTGGCCGGCGCCGGGCGCGCCGATGCGGTGGGCAAGGCAATGGTCGCACTGGCAGCCAACCCGGCTGACAAGGCGGCAGAGGCCGTGGTCAATGCCGAGCCCTTCCTCCATTCGAACCTGCGCACCACCTGCGTGGCGACGATGCTGGACGCGGGCCACGCCCGCAACGCGCTGCCCCAGCGCGCCCAGGCCAACATCAACTGCCGCATCTTCCCCGGCCATTCGGTTGAAGGGATCCGGCAGGAACTGTCCGCGATCATCGGCGATCCGGGCGTCAGCATAACGGCGCTGGCCCCGCTGCGGCCCAGCCCGCCGAACCCGCCACTCGATCCCAAGGTGGTCGAACCGGCGCGTAAGCTGGTGGCGAAGTACTTCCCCGGCGTCCCGCTCGTACCGGTCATGGCCAATGGCTATACCGATGCGACCTTCCTCGGCGCGGTCGGCATCCCGACTTACGGCGTGCCGGGCATGTGGGGCGATAGCGACGGCAATGGCGTCCACGGCCTCAACGAGCGGCTCGAAGTGGCCGCGCTCTATACCGGGCGCGATTTCCTGGGGGACCTGGTTGCCGCCTACGCCGGCAAGTAATTTGGCCCAAACAAACGAAAGGCCGCCGCGCCGGACGGGCGCGACGGCCTTTTGTTTGGGATTGTGCTGATCCGCGCGGGAACGCTCAGGCGAGCGTGGCGGAGAACATCAGCCCGCTCGTACCGAGCGCGGCGATGATCGGCAGCACAACGGCGACGATGCTACGCATATTGTGTGCTCCTCTAGAGGTTGTGCGACTGCTCATTCAGTTCGCACTCGCAACATAACTATTCTGGTAGACATTGCCAGTGCAAAGGTGGAACAACCTATTGCGTTATTTGCAACTGAAACATTTACCGTCGGGTAACCTGCCGGATCGCCACTCTGCTCTTGCGCGCGGCGGCTCTGCTTGCTTGTGATGGCACAAACACAAAATGACAGAGAGGAAGCCCGCCGATGACCGCCGATCCTGCCCTGCTGCTTGATGAGAGCTTCGGCTCCTTCCCTGGTCTGGTTGCCGCCTGGGGCGAATACCGCGGCGATACCCCGGCGCTCTATGATGGCTCGGTCACCCTCTCCTGGCGCGAAGTGGCCGACCGGGTTGAGCGGATCGCCGCCCGGCTCCAGGCCGATGGGCTGCAGCGCGGGCAGGCGGTTTCGATCCTGGGCACCACCACGGTCAACTATGCGCTGATCTATCTGGCGGCGATCCGCGCGGGCGGCTGCGCCGCGCCGCTGACCACCAGCGCCAGCCCTGAACAGCTAGCTGGCATGGCGAAAGACTCCGGTGCGCTTCACCTGTTCGTTGATCGCGCCAAGCTCAATGAACTGGGTGACTTCAAGCTGCCAGTCGAGCGCCAGATCGTGCTCGATGAAGAGCTGGATGCCTTCATGTCCCCCGCGGGCACCAAGGCCGCGCCGTTCGAACCGGTCGACACCGATCCGCTCAACATCATTTACTCGTCCGGCACCACCGGCATCCCCAAGGGCATCGTCCATAGCCACGGCATGCGCTGGCGCCAGATGACCTTCCGCGCCTCGCTCAACTACGGCAAGGACAGCCGCACGCTGACCTCGACCCCGCTCTATTCTAACACCACGATGGCCGTGTTCCTGCCGACGATCTATTCGGGCGGCTATGTCTCGCTGATGGGCAAGTTCGATACCCAGAAGTGGCTCGAACGCGCCCAGGCCGAGCGGATCACCCATACCATGCTGGTCCCGGTGCAATACCGCCGCCTGATGCAGTTTGAGCATTTCGACGACTACGACCTCTCGTCGATGAAGATGAAGTATTGCACCAGCGCGCCGTTCCCGGCCGATCTCAAGGGCGAGGTGCTGCGGCGCATGCCCGGCGGGCTGATCGAGATCTATGGCATGACCGAGGGCGGCGTGGCCTGTATCTTCCCGGTTCACGAACACCCAGACAAGCTCCACACCGTTGGCAAGCCCGCACCGGGGCATTTCCTGAAAGTGCTGGACGAACAGGGCAACGAAGTGCCGCCGGGCACGCCGGGTGAACTGGTCGGCATCTCGCCGACCATGATGCTGGGTTACAAGAACCAGCCCGAAAAGACCCGCGAAGGCTACTGGATCAACCCGGAAGACGGATCGACCTGGCAGCGGATGGGCGATGTCGGCCGGGTGGATGAGGACGGCTTCGTCGAACTGGTCGGGCGAACCAAGGACGTGATCATCTCGGGCGGGTTCAACATCTTCCCGATCGACCTCGAAGGCGAACTCGCCAAGGACGAACGCGTGGTCGAAGCGGCCGTGGTGGGCGTGCAGTCCGAAAAGTGGGGCGAAACCCCGGTCGGCTTCGTCGTGCTCAAGCCCGGCGTGGGCGAAGATGCGCTGGAGGATATCCGCGCCGTCGCCAACAGCCGCCTCGGCAAGACCCAGCGCGTGGCCGAACTCTACGCCATCGCCGAAATGCCGCGCAGCCACATCGGCAAGCTGCTCAAGACCGACCTGCGCGAACTGGTGCCGGTTAAACCGCGGTAATAGCGTAAAATTTCGGGCTCGGGATGCTTGACAAAAATAGGCATTTAGACATATTTTATCGGTGATAATGCACGGTTCGTCGCGCAGTAATCAGGGGTTGCCGGGTTTTGCAATGGCCGTGTCAGGAGCCGCATATGACCGGTCTGAAGGGCTATCTATCAAGCATCCGGGACAACGACCGCATCGCTCTGCTGTGTGGCGCGGCCGTTCTGGGTGGATCTGTTCTGCTCGGCTCGATGGCGTTGGCCAGTGGCCTTGTCCGGATGCAGCGTACCGATCGCGAGGTAACCGTCAGGGGTGTTGCCCAGCGTGATGTTCAGGCCAACCGTGCGACATGGCGAGTGCGCTATTCATCAAGCAACTACGTGCTGTCAGAGGCTCTGGCCCAAGTTGATCAAGACACGCTCAAGATCCGGAAGTTCCTGGCCGATCAAGGTTTCAATGGCGCCACAACCGCCCCCGGCAGCGCAGACATCTCAACCACAAGCGAGACTGTTGACGAGAAGCCCACGGGCCGGACGATTTACACCGTAAGTCGGACAATTTCCTTCACGACCGATAACGTTGCGGGCGTCCAGAAAATCGAAGCGAACAAGGACCGTCTCGCCTTGCAGGGGCTGGTCGTGGATAGCGTCGAAGCAAGCTATGAATATACCCAGCTTGATAAGATCAAGCCCGAGATGATCGGTCAGGCAACCAAGGACGCGCGCGCTGCTGCGGAGACGTTCGCCGACGATTCGGGATCATCTGTCGGCGGCATCCGATCCGCGACGCAAGGCTACTTCACCGTCGCGCGGCGCGATGAAACGAGTAGCACGAGTGACGAGTATGGCTCTGGCAACAGTACGGCCTCCAGTCCCGATCAGAAAGTCAGGGTGGTAACGACGATCGTCTACTACCTTGATTGAGCCGGCACTTCCGGGCAGCGCATCGGCTTTCCCCTGCACTGAGGCGCGCCACCCTTGCCTCTGCGCCGCGCCCCCCTTATCCGCCAGCCATGAGCATCCAGCCTTCAGATTCGATCCTGATCGTCGATTTCGGCAGCCAGGTTACCCAGTTGATCGCGCGCCGCGTGCGCGAGGCCGGGGTCTATTCCGAAATCGCCCCGTTCAGCCATGCCGCCGCCGCCTTTGCGCGGATGAAGCCGAAGGGGATCATCCTCTCGGGCGGACCGGCTTCGGTGCTGGATGACAATGGCCCGCGCATCCCGGACGAGATCCTGACCAGCGGCCTGCCGATGCTGGGTATCTGCTATGGCCAGCAGGCGCTGATGCATCAGCTGGGCGGCGAAGTGCTGCAGGGTGATAGCGGCGAATTCGGCCGCGCCTTCATCGAAATTTCGGATCGCTGCGTGCTGTTCGATGGCCTTTGGACCGAGGGTGAAACCCATCAGGTCTGGATGAGCCACGGTGACAAGGTGACCGCGCTGGCCCCCGGCTTCCGCCCGGTCGCGGCCAGCCCCGGCGCGCCCTATGCCGTGATCGCGAACGACGAGAAGCGCATCTACGCGATGCAGTTCCACCCCGAAGTGGTCCACACGCCGGACGGGGCCAGGCTGCTCAAGAACTTCGTCCGCCATGTTTGCGGCCTCGCCGGGGACTGGACCATGGCCGAGTTCCGCAAGACCAAGATCGAGGAAATCCGCGCGCAGGTCGGCAAGGGCAAGGTGATCTGCGGCCTGTCGGGCGGGGTCGATTCCGCCGTGGCCGCCGTGCTGATCCACGAGGCGATCGGTGACCAGCTGACCTGCGTCTTCGTCGATCACGGCCTGATGCGGCTGGGCGAGGCCGAGCAGGTCGTCAGCCTGTTCCGCGGCCACTACAACATCCCGCTGGTCCACAAGGACGTTTCGGCGCTGTTCCTGAATGGTCTGGCCGGCGTGACTGACCCGGAAGCCAAGCGCAAGTTCATCGGCAAGACCTTCATCGACGTGTTCGAGGAAGAGGCCAAGCAGGTTGGCGGGGCGGACTTCCTGGCCCAGGGCACGCTCTATCCGGACGTGATCGAGTCCGTCTCGTTCACCGGCGGCCCCTCGGTCACGATCAAGAGCCACCACAATGTGGGCGGCCTGCCCGAACGGATGAACATGCAGCTGGTTGAGCCGCTGCGCGAACTGTTCAAGGACGAAGTGCGCGAGCTGGGCCGCGAGCTGGGCCTGCCCGATGTCTTCGTGGGCCGCCATCCGTTCCCGGGGCCGGGCCTGGCGATCCGCATTCCGGGCG
>CAWUNP010000148.1:0-4958 GCA_963923805.1 uncultured Novosphingobium sp.
ATGCCTCGCCCTACACCTTCACCGGCACCCAGACCTACATCGTCGGCGCCGGCAATGAAGTGGCCGTGATCGATCCCGGTCCGGCCGACGATGGCGCAGGGAGCGAACCCAGCCCGTTCAAGGGCGCGGATACCAACGGCGTGGGCCATGTCGAGGCGATCCTGGCGGCGGTGGGCGATGCCCGGATCACCGCGATCCTCTGCACCCATACCCACCGCGACCATTCGCCCGCAGCCGCCCCGCTGAAGGCACGGACCGGCGCACCGATCATCGGCTGCGCGCCCTTGAGCCTGAGCGATGACGGCCCGCGCGCGGATTCGGCCTTCGATCACGGCTATGCGCCCGACCGCGTGCTGACCGATGGCGAACGGATCAGCGGGCCCGACTGGACGATCGAAGCCGTGGCCACCCCCGGCCACACCAGCAATCACCTATGCTATGGCCTGGTGGAAAGCGGCGCGCTGTTCACCGGCGATCACGTGATGGCCTGGTCCACCAGCGTCGTTTCGCCCCCCGATGGCGACATGAGCGCCTATATGGCGAGCCTGCAGAAGCTCTATGACCGCGAAGACACGCGGTTCTACCCGGCGCATGGCCCCGCGGTGGACAAGCCGCGCCAGCTGGTGCGCGGCATGCTGGGCCACCGGCGCCAGCGCGAGGCCCAGATCCTGCGCCTGCTGGGAACCGGTCCGCATGCGATCCCGGCCATGGTCGCGGCGATGTACAAGGGACTCGACCCGCGGCTGGTCGGTGCGGCGGGCCGATCGGTGCTGGCCCATCTGGTCGATCTGCAGCGGCAAGGCCGCGTGGCCTGCGAGGATGAGACCTGGCGCATGGCAGGTTAGGCGCGGCGCACCCGATGCACGCCTATCTGCCGTAGTGGCATGGCTTGATCTGGCCGGGCTTAGGGGCCATCTGGGCCTCACTTCGCAAAGGGACCCCCGATGACCGCCCAGCCGACCAACCTTTCCGGGATCGACGTCCGCGCCGAGATCGAACGCCTGCGCAAGGAACGCAACGCGGTGATCCTGGCGCACTACTACCAGAAGCCGGAAATTCAGGACCTGGCCGATTTCGTGGGCGACAGTCTGGAGCTGTCGCGCAAGGCGGCGGATACCGATGCCGAAGTGATCGCCTTTTGCGGGGTCAAATTCATGGCCGATACGGCCAAGATCCTGAGCCCGGAAAAGATCGTAATCCTGCCCGATCTGGACGCCGGCTGCAGCCTTGAGGATTCCTGCCCGCCCGAAAAGTTCAAGGCCTTTCGCGCGGCGCACCCCGATCACATCGCGCTGACCTATATCAACTGCTCGACCGAGGTGAAGGCGCTGTCCGACGTGATCGTCACCAGTTCCAGCGCCGAGACGATCCTGGCCCAGATCCCGCCCGAGCAGAAGATCATCTTCGGGCCGGACCGGCACCTGGGCGGCTATCTCAACCGCAAGTTCGGGCGCGACATGCTGCTCTGGCCGGGCGTTTGCATCGTCCACGAAGCCTTCAGCGAGACCGAGCTGATGAAGCTCAAGGCGCAGCACCCTGGCGCGCCGATCGCAGCCCACCCGGAATGCCCGCCGCATATCGTCGACCATGCCGATTATGTCGGTTCGACCAGCGGCATCCTGCAATTCGCCAAGACCTTCCCCGCCGACACCCTGATCGTCGCGACCGAACCGCACATCATCCACCAGATGCAGCTCGCCATCCCGGACAAGACCTTCATCGGCGCGCCGGGAGCGGACGGAAACTGCAACTGCAACATCTGCCCCTACATGGCGCTCAACACGCTGGAGAAGCTCTACTTCGCGCTGCGCGACCTGCAGCCGCGGATCGAGATCGAGGAAGGCCTGCGGCTTGGCGCGAAGAAGAGCCTCGATGCCATGCTGGCCATGGCCAGCGGCACCGTGGGCAAGGGCGATCTGGGCCGGGCCTGAGGCCTAGTCCACAATCCCCAGCAGCCGCTTCGCCAGCACCAGGTGCGGGCGATCGATCATCTTGCCGTCAATCTGCAGCGTCCCGGCATCGGGCTGGGCGGCAAAGGCGGCCACGATCGCGCGGGCGTGGGCCAGTTCGTCCTCGCTCGGTGAGAAGGCGGCGTTGATCACCGGCACCTGCGCCGGGTGGATCGCCAGCATCCCGCCAAAACCATCGGCACGGGCTTCCTCGGCCACGCGCTTCAGCCCTTCGCTATCGGCGAAATCGGCATGAAGCGTATCGAGCGGGAGCACGCCCTTGGCATGGGCCGTCAGCAGCGTCTGGGTGCGAACGAAGCGGAAAGCGTCGGTCCAGCGCCCGTTGGCATCATATTTGCGCGAGGCACCCAGCGCGGCAGAGAGGTCTTCCCCGCCCCAGACCAGCCCGTGCAGGCGCGGCAGCGATGCCGAAGCATAGCTGGGGATCGAGATCGCGGCCGTGGCCGTTTCGCTGACCAATGCAAGGATGCGAGTCGAGCCAGTCGGCAGGCCGCAGCGGCCTTCCAGCTCGTAGAGTTCCGCCGCCAGCGTCTGGATCGATTCCGGCCCGGCGGACTTGGGCAGCATGATCCCGTCGGGCGCGCCGGCCATCACCCCGGCGAGGTCATCGCGCCACAGCGGGGTATCCAACGCATTGATCCGCACCCAGCGGCCGAACTGCGCCGTGCCGCGCTGCTCGGTCAGCCAGGCGCAGGCCAGCTGCCGGGCCTGCGGCTTGTTGGCCGGGGCAACGGCATCTTCCAGGTCGACGATGATCACATCGGCCCCGGTGCCCGCTGCCTTGCCCAGCTTCTTTTCGCTGTCGCCCGGAACGAACAGCCAGGACCGCTGCTGCATTGCAAACCCCTTCCCGGCTCAGGCGGCCGCGGCTTCGGCCATGGTCGGGTAATCGATGTACCCCGCCGGACCCGGCAGATACCACGACTGCGGCACGTTGACATTGGGCGCCCAGTCCGCACCCACCCGGATGCGCTCGGCCAGGTCCGGGTTGGAGATGTAGGGGCGGCCAAAGCTGATCGCCTCGCAGGCCCCGCTCGCCACTTCGGCAGCCGCGCCCGCAGCGGTGTAATCGCTGTTGAGCACCAGCGGACCCTGGTAGATCGTGCGCAGGTGCGCGCCCTGCTTGGGCACCTCGGTGGCGCCAAAGGTGCCGTCCGGCCCGGGCTGGCGCAGTTCAAGGAAGCCGACGCCCAGGTCCTGCAGCACCTTGGCGGCAGCGCCAAAGGTCTCGGCCGGGGTGGCATCATCGCAGCCCTGGGTTTCGCCATTAGGCGAAAGACGGATCGAGACGCGGCCTGCGCCCCAGACATCAATCAGCCGCTCCAGCACTTCGCGCATCAGCCGCACGCGGTTCTCGGGCGAACCGCCGTAATCATCGTCACGCAGGTTGGACGAACTGCGGATGAACTGGTCAATCAGGTAACCGTTGGCTCCGTGGAGCTGGACGCCATCAAACCCGGCGGCCTTGGCGCGGGCTGCGGCCTGGCCATAATCGTCAACGATCCGGGCAATGTCATCCTTGGTCGCGGCGCGGGCCTGCTCATAGGGCTTGCGGCCCGTAGGCGTGTGGGCATGGTCCGGCGCCGTGGTGGCCGAGGCCGAGACCGGCGGATTGCCGCCGAGGAAATCGGGATGGACCAGCCGGCCCATGTGCCACAGCTGCATGATGATCCGCCCGCCAGCCTTGTGCACGGCTTCGGTCGTCAGCTTCCAGCCTTCGGTCTGCGCATCGTTCCACACGCCCGGCGCGGCGGGCCAGCCAAGGCCTTCAACCGAGATCCCGGTGGCTTCGGAAATGATCAGGCCCGCACCGGCGCGTTGGCGATAGTATTCGGCCATCATCGCATTGGGGACCGAGCCCGGGTCAGAGCGGCCACGGGTGAGCGGCGCCATCAGGATGCGGTTGGGGCATTCGATCGCGCCGAGCGAAACCGGCTGGAACAGGGCGTCGTGCAATTGGGCCTCCACTATGAAATTGCCACCATCGGCTTTGGCATTCTTAATCGAGCGGCTAAGGCATGGCGATGACCAAGGCAATGGCCCTTCAGCCTGACGGCGCAAGACCGATCCATTTCGCCGCGCTGCTGGGCGGAAATATCGCGCTGGCGCTGGGGCCGATGTGGGTGCGGCTGGCTGATAGCGGGCCGGTTTCCGCCGGGTTCTGGCGGCTGGCGCTGGCCGTGCCGTTCTTCGTCCTGCTCGCCCGGATGAACCGCCAGCCGCTGACTGGCGCGCCGCGCAAGGTCTTGTGGGGGGTGCTGGCCGGGGGTGTGTTCTTCGCGCTGGACCTGTCGAGCTGGCACCTGGGGATCGAGCTGACCCGGCTGGGCAATGCCACGCTGTTCGGCAATGCCGGATCGATCCTGATCGCTGCCTGGGGCCTGATCGCGCTGCGCCGCTGGCCGCGCGTGCCGGAATGGCTGGCCTTTGGCGCAGCGCTGGTCGGATCTGCCGTGCTGCTGGGCCGCAGCCTGCAGATTGACCACACCACCCTGATCGGGGACCTGCTCTGCCTGCTCGCCGGGTTCCTCTATACCTTTTACATCCTGCTGGCGCAGCGCGGCCGGGCCCTGCTGGGCAGCTGGGCGCTGCTGTTCTGGTCCAGCCTGATCGGCCTGCCGGTCATGGCCGGGGGTGCGCTCTTGCTGGGTGAGCCGTTCTGGCCGGGCAACTGGCTGCCGGTGATCGGGCTCTCGATTACCAGCCAGCTGATCGGGCAGGGCCTGCTGGTCTATGCCTTGCGCCACTTCCCGCCATTGGTGATCGGTCTGGCGCTGTTGACCCAGCCGGTGGTCTCGGTCGCGATCGGGTGGATCTGGTTCCAGGAAGTGCTGGGCCCGCTCGACCTGCTCGGCATGGCGCTGGTCGCTGCCGGGCTGGTGCTCGCACGGGTGGCCGAACACCCGCAGGCTCCACCGCTGGAGGGCGAGGAGCGGCCCTAGCCCGCCGGGGTCGCCGCCGCGTCCGGCGCTGCCGCCGAGGCCTCGG
>CAWUNP010000149.1:0-4918 GCA_963923805.1 uncultured Novosphingobium sp.
GGCCACCACGCCGAATTCCACCGAAACCGCCGCCCCCACGATCACCCTGACCCCGCCCGAGCCGGTGCCGGTGGTCGCGCCCGAACAGGCGGTGGGGCTGGTCCCCGTTTCGGACGATGCCAAGACCAAGCTGGACCAGCGCGTCGATGCCTTCGTGGCCGATCTGCTCGCTTCGGACGCCAATTCGCCCGAATTCGGCAAGAAGGTGGACCAGATCACCAATATGGGCCGCAAGGAAATCATGGCGGCGGCCGGCATGTCCAACCGCTTCCTCGATCGCCCGGTCCGCGCGATGGACAAGGATTCGGGCGTCGGCGCCAACCTGGCCGAGCTGCGCCGCACGGTGGAACAGCTTGATCCCGGCAAGCAGGGCAAACTGTCCAAGGGCCGCAAGATCCTGGGCTTCATCCCCTTCGGCAATTCGCTGAAGCGCTATTTCAATTCCTATGAAAGCGCGCAGGGCCACATCCAGGCCGTGTTGGGCCACCTCTCGTCCGGCAAGGACGAGCTGCTGATGGACAATGCCGCGATCGACGTGGAGCGGCAGAAGCTGTGGGAGGCGATGGGATCGCTCGAACAGATGATCCACATCAGCCGCGCGCTCGACGCCAAGCTGGAAGAAAAGGCCGCCGATCTTGACGCGGCCGACCCGGCCAAGGCCAAGGCGATCCGCGAAACGGCTCTGTTCTACGTTCGCCAGCGCACGCAGGACTTGCTCACGCAGATGGCCGTGACGGTGCAGGGCTATCTGGCCCTCGATCTGGTCAAGAAGAACAATGTTGAACTGGTGAAAGGCGTGGACCGCGCCAGCACGACCACGGTTGCCGCGCTGCGCACTGCCGTGACCGTGGCTCAGGCCATGGCCAACCAGCGCCTCGTCCTGCAGCAGGTCACCGCGCTCAACGAAACCACCGCGGGCCTGATCGATTCCACCGGCAACCTGCTGCGGGACCAGACCGGCAAGATCCACGAGATGGCGGCATCGAGCACGATCCCGCTCGAAACGCTGCAACGCGCTTTCCAGAACATCTATGACACGATGGACAACATCGACACGTTCAAGGTGAAGGCGCTGGAAAACATGAAGCAGACGGTCACCACGCTGACCGCCGAGGTCGAAAAGTCCAAGGGCTATATCGCCCGCGCCGAAGGGGCAGCCCAGGCCGCCAAGGCCGCCGACGCGCCCAGCCTGCTCACGCTGGAGGGCTGACTTGGCCGGCGAGGCGCATAATTCGGACCTGATCCTGCGCCAGGCGCGCCAGTCGCTGAGCGATCAGCGCGCGGGCGGGCGGCGCGCCGTGTCGATCGGTCGCCGCTCCGCCGCGCTCAAGCGGCAGCATTTCAAGAAGAAGCTCGCCCGGGTCGGCCTCGCGCTGGTCGCGGTCTATTTCGCGGCCACGGTTGCCGGTCTGGTGCTCGACGGGATCGGCTGGACCGGGGTGATCATCACCCTGCTCGCCAGCGTGATCGCGGTCGGCCTGTTCGGTTCCTATCCCGGCCTGCCGGTTCCCACGCGTGAGAGCCTGAGCGGCAGCGATGTTAAGTCGCTGGTCGGGCGGACCGAGCTGTGGCTGGAACAGCAACGCGCGGCTCTGCCCGCCCCGGCGGTCCAGCTGGTCGATACGCTGGGTCTGCAACTTGATGCGCTGGGCAGCCAATTGGATGGCCTGACCGACAATGCCCCCGCCGCGTTGGAAGTGCGCAAGCTGGTGGGCGATCACCTGCCCGAACTGATCAGCACCTATACCTCGATCCCGCGCCACCTGCGCAGCGAGGTGCAGGGCAGCAGCAGCCCCGACCAGCACCTCGTGGACAGCCTGGGCAAGATCAGCGCCGAGATTGACAGCGTCACCCGCCAGCTGGCGAGCGGCGCGATCGACAACCTGGCGATCAAGACCCGTTACCTCGATTACAAGTATGGGGCCGGTCCCGAAGGAGATAATGCCCAGTGAGGATCGCGATCCCCCATTCGATCGGCAAGGACGAAGCCCGCCGCCGCATTCGCGAACGCTCGGGTGAGATCGCGAACTACATCCCCGGCTTCGCTTCGGTCAGCACCGATTGGCAGGGCGAGGACCGGATGAACCTCACCGTCGGCGCCATGGGTCAGGAAATGACCGGCGCGATCGAAGTGGGCGAAAGCGAAGTGGCCTTCACGGTTGAACTGCCCGCTGCGCTCAGCTTTTTCGAACCAATGATCCGCGGCCAGATCGAGGCCAAGGGCCGCAAGTTGCTCAGCTAGAGCTCGCGTTCCAGCTCCAGCAAGCTAGCCGGGATGCGCAATTGCGCCGAGGCGACCCGCGTTTCGCGCAGGAACAGCATCAGCGCCCACATCAGCAGGCCGATCGCCAGCAGGAACAGGCCTGCGGCCACCAGCTGCAAGCGCACCGCCACGAATTCCTCCAGGAACAACACCGCCACGGTGACGCCGATGGTCAGGCCGCTCAGCACCATCAAGAAGATCGCGCGGGTGATCAGATGGATGCGCGTGGCGATGGCGCGCATTTCGACCACCACCGCATCGTGTTCCGGCCCGCTCGTAGCGGTGTGCAAGTCCTGCAAATGGCGTGAGCGGTCGACGATCCGTCCCAGCCGGGTGGATAGCAGGTTCATGATATTGCCGATCGCCACCAGCACGAAGACTGGCGCAAGGGCAAGCTGGATGGTCTGGGCGATCATCGCGGCTGCTCAGCGCCCGCTGGTCAGCAGGCTATCGACCACGCCGGGATCGGCCAGGGTCGAGGTGTCGCCCAGGTTCGAGACGTCGCCTTCGGCGATCTTGCGCAAGATGCGGCGCATGATCTTGCCCGAACGCGTCTTGGGCAGCGCCGGGGCGAAGTGGATTACATCGGGCGTGGCGATCGGCCCGATTTCGTGCCGCACCCACTGCACCAGCTCGCGGCGCAGCGCTTCGTCCGGCTCGACGTCGGCGTTCACCGTGACGAAGGCATAGATGCCCTGCCCCTTGATCTCGTGCGGCATGCCCACCACGGCGGCTTCGGCCACCTTGGCATGGGCCACCAGCGCGCTCTCGACCTCGGCCGTGCCCATGCGGTGGCCCGAAACGTTGATCACATCGTCCACCCGGCCGGTGATCCAGTAATAGCCATCTGCATCGCGCTTGCAGCCGTCGCCGGTGAAGTACTTGCCGCGATAGGTGGTGAAATAGGTCTGGAAGAAGCGCTCATGATCGCCCCAGACGGTGCGCATCTGTCCCGGCCAGGATTGGGTGATGCAGAGGTTGCCCTCGGTCGCGCCTTCCAGCACCACGCCTTCACCATCGACGATCTGCGGCACCACGCCAAACATCGGGAAGCTGGCCGCGCCGGGCTTCAGCGCATGGGCGCCGGGAAGTGGAGTCATCATGCAGGCGCCGGTTTCGGTCTGCCAATAGGTATCGACGATCGGGCAGCGCTCATCGCCGACCACGCGCCAGTACCATTCCCAGGCTTCGGGGTTGATCGGCTCACCCACTGAACCCAGCAGGCGCAGCGTCTGGCGGCTGGTCGCCTTCACCCAATCATCGCCCTCACGCATCAGCGCGCGCAGGGCGGTGGGGGCGCCGTAGAAGATCTCGACCTTGTGGCGATCGACGATTTCCCAGAAGCGGCTGTGGGTGGGGTAATTGGGCACCCCTTCGAACATCACCGTGGTCGCGCCGTTGGCCAGCGGGCCATAGACAACATAACTGTGGCCGGTGACCCAGCCCACGTCGGCCGCGCACCAGTAGATCTCGCCAGGGCGGTAATCGAACACGTACTGGTGCGTCATCGCCGCCCAGGTCAGATAACCGCCAGTGGTGTGGAGCACGCCCTTGGGCTTGCCGGTAGAACCTGAGGTGTAGAGGATGAACAGCGGGTCTTCCGCGCCCATTTCCTCGTAAGGACAGTCAGCCGAGACGGCTTCGCGCTGTTCGTGCCACCAGTGATCGCGGCCTGCTGCCATGGTCACCGCATTGCTGACGTGCTGGACGACCAGCACCGCCGCAACGCCGGGGCACTGGCCCAGCGCTTCATCGACATTGGCCTTCAGCGGCACCAGCTTGCCGCCGCGCATCCCGGCGTCGGCGGTGATGACAATGTTGCTGTCGCAGTCCTGGATGCGGCCCGCCAGCGCCTCCGGACTGAACCCGCCGAACACGACCGAGTGGATCGCCCCGATCCGGCTACAGGCCAGCATGGCCACCGCCGCTTCGGGCACCATCGGCATATAGATGGTGATCCGATCCCCGCGCTTGGCCCCCAGCGCCTTCAGCGCATTGGCCATGCGGCAGACGTCTTCGTGGAGCTGGCGATAGGTCAGCTTGCGCTGCTGGCTGGCGTCGTCACCCTCCCAGATGATCGCGGTAACATCGCCGCGTTCTGCCAGGTGGCGATCGAGGCAATTGGCCGAGACATTGAGCGTCCCGTCAGCGAACCATTCGATCCCGAAATCGGCTTCGTCATAGGAACACCGGCTCAGCTTGGTCCACGGCTTGATCCAGTCGATCCGGGCCGATTCCTCGCGCCAGAACGCCTCGGGCGCTTCCAGCGACTTGCGGTACTTGTCGGCATAGACTTCCGCGGTGATCTGCGCGCGGGCGGCCCATTCAGCGGGGACGGGGTGGACATTGGCCATCAGGTGCTCTCCCTTTGTCCTATCCCTTGCCGCTCCCCGGGGCCGCGATCAAGGTGGTCAGAAGAAGAATTTCTGCTGCCAGTAGAATGTCCCGGTAACCGGCTGCCCGGCCGCATCCAGCGCCGGCTTGAAGCGCAGCCGCTCCTTGGCGAGGCGGCAGGTCGCCGCGTCGGTATCGGGCAGCCCGCTCGATTGGTAGATCCGGCAGGCCGTTGCCCGCCCTTCGAGGCTCACCGTCAGCGCCAGGATCACCGCCTTGCCAATCCTGTCTCTTATACACATCTCCGAGCCCACGAGACCT
>CAWUNP010000150.1:0-4822 GCA_963923805.1 uncultured Novosphingobium sp.
CGAGATGTAGAGAGGTCTCGTGGGCTCGGAGATGTGTATAAGAGACAGGGTGCCCTGACGATGTCCGTCGCCTAACGGGCGGGGACCATGTGATCGGGTGGGCGCGGGGGCTCAAAATCCTTGCGCCGCCAGATCGGATCGGCCGGCTCTTCAGGGTTGGGCAGCGCGAACTTCAGGTAGCCGAAATAGGTCGCGATGATCCGCTCTCCCGGGTCGGTTATCGCGGTGCGGCCGTGCATGAAGCGGGTGTTGTCGAGCAGCAGCAGGTCGCCCTTCTGCCAGGTGACGGCAACCGAAAGCCGATCGCCGATGGCCTTGATCTCCTCAAGCCATTCCCCCGGCACCGGTGTGTAATCATCGAGCAGGGGGAAGTTCGGCTGGTTGTTGTTGAACCGGGCGAACAGCAGGAAGTTGCCGAAGGCCAACTCGTCCGCAAACATCGGCTTGTGCAGCGCCGGGCGCGAAAAATAGCGCGCAACCCGGCCGTCGTTGAGCCGCATTAGGGCATAGGGGCAACCCGGCGGCGGATTTCGCAGCTGGTCGTCGCTGGGCGTTTCGGTGCCAAGCCAGTATTGCAGCAGGCTGGGCCAGGCAGCCTTGAGGTAGATCAGCCGCCGCCCCTCCAGCCCCTCGCGGATATGGGGCGGGAGAGCGCGGGCCAGAGCAATCCCATCGCAGGCGGTGGTCCGCCCGCCTTCGCCCGGGGGGGATAGGCAGCAGAACATCGCAAGGTCAGGCTTCCAGGGCTCACGCGACATTTCGGGATGCAAGGCAAAGGCGCGATCACCGCCATCAACATTGTAGAGTGAGCGCTGGGGATCAAGCGGGAGCCGGCCCGGGCTCTCATTGACCACTGCAGTGGCGCAAAGATCACGGGCGAGCCGGTTGAATTCCTCCAGCCCGGCCCGAAACCCATGGAACAGCAGCGCGCCATGCGCCTTGTACTGGCTGATCACTTCGGCGCGATCGACCTGATCAAGGCTCGGTTCGTGGTCTGGCTCGACCACGACCAGCGGTAAACCTGGGGAAGGGGAACGAAACCTTGCCATTTCGGCCCCCCCGATAGCGCATGGCCCATTGCCCGGCTATAGTCTGCGGCGATGTCCACTTCGCTTGACCAGCTGCTGGCCTCTCCGGATGCCTATTTCCATTCGTTTGATGGGGGCGAGGCGGTGTTTGTGCCGATGGACCGCGCCGCCTATGCACGCTCTGTTTTTCTTGATCGCCGGATCCGCCCGGCGGGCGAGGGTCTGTGGCGGGTTCCACTGGCCCAACTGGCCGGACGGGTGCCACCCGCGCAGACGATCCGCTGGATCTTCCACATGGCCCATTGCGGGTCCACGCTGCTGGCCAACGCGCTTGAAGCCCTGACCGATGATATTGTCCTGCGTGAGCCCTTTGCACTGCGCCAGCTTGGCCTGGAGCTGGACAACACCCGGCTTGCAACTGCGCTGGGCCTGCTGTCGCGGCGTTATCCTGGGGGCGGGGCAACGCTGGTCAAGGCCAATGTCCCGGTCAATTTCATCCTGTCGCAATTGAGCGCGGCGCAAGCATCAGCGCCGGCGATCTTCCTCTATTGCGAGCTTGAGGACTATCTTCTGGCGATCCTGCGCAGCCCTGATCACCGGGCCTGGTTGCGCAACGTTACCGCTTTGCTGGCGGGCCACCTGGGCGACCTGTCGGCGCTGGCCGATGCGGAGCTTTGTGCGGCCCTGTGGCTGGCGATGCGGCGGCGCTATGTCGCGGCGCTTGCCGTCATGCCGCAGGGACGCAGCCTCGATGCCGAGCGGTTTTTCGGCGCGCCGCAAGACGTGCTGGCGGCCGCCGCGCAGCTGTTCGGGTTGAGCGCCGGTGCGGATCGGATCGCGCAAGTGGTCAAGGGACCGCTCTTCACGACCTATTCGAAGAACCCGTCGCAGGCATTCGATAACGCCGCCCGGCTGGCCCGGCGCGATGTGCTTGCCGGTCAGTTGGCGGACGAGCTGGCGCAGGCGCGGAACTGGATTGCCGCGAATGCCCCGGATGCAGCAGATGTGGCTGCTGGATTAGCCAAGGCGGCGCTGTAAGCCGGCCAGCCTGAGAGCGGCACCGGCTTTCAAAAATGAAGGGCGGCGAAACCGAAGTCTCGCCGCCCTTGCATTTGTGCCTTGCGGCCCGCGTCTTAGAAGTTGGCGCGGAACCCGGCGTAGAAGAAACGACCGAACGTGTCGTACGGGTCACCACCGCTGGTGCCAAGCAGACCGTAGGGCGGCTTGATGTCGGTGAGGTTATCGACACCGGCGTAGAAGCTGTACTTCTTGTCAGCCAGTTCGAAGTTCACGCGCATGTTGTGGTAGATCCGGCCCGGGTAGAACACGACCGGGTACTGGTCGAGGTTCTGCGGATCCAGGGTAGCAAGCTGACCCGGGATGCAGGTGCGGCCCGAAACGCCGGTGCTGCCCGAGACCGGGCAGAGACCGGTGTACTGGTTCTGGGCTTCCCAGGTGCCGACAGTCTGCTTGCCGATGTAACGTGCCGAGTAGGTCACGTCGACCGCGCCGAAGTCATAGTTGACCGTGGCGTTTGCCGCCCACAGCGGGTCACCGAGTTCGCCCAGCTGGCGGTTCGGAACGCTCGGGTTGGTCGGATCGGTGTAGTTGTCGAGCGTGGTCACCCGGGTTGCAATCGCACGGACCGACAGGCGTTCGCCATTTTCGAAGGTCTTGCGATAGCTCAGGTCAAAGTCGAAGCCGCGCGCGCGCTGCTTGGCGAAGTTGACGCCGCCCGAGATGACAGCCGGCTGCACGAACAGACCGGTTGCACGGTCACGGTTAACCGTGGCGCAGAACGGGTTGTTGATGCCGGTCGGGCTGTCATAGCACAGGTTCAGGATGGTCTGCGCACCCAGCGACGCGATCAGGTTGGTCACGTCGATCTTGTAGTAGTCCACCGTGAAGTTGAGGCCCGGCAGGAAGCGCGGTTCAACAACCATGCCCAGGGTCAGCGACTTGCCGCGTTCCTGGACCAGGGTGGGGTTGCCGCCCGACACGAAGCCGGTCGACGAGGTGCGCGCCGTGCAGTTCACCCACGGGCTGCCGATCACGCGCTGGTTCGCCGGAACCGACGAGGTGACGCAGGCGTCAACAGTGGCCTGGTTGAAGGTGGTCGGCACACCGGCAGCCGCGCAGTTGGCGGTGCGGTTGGCATTGTTCGAAATGCTGTTGGTGTCGCACGGGTCAGTGATCTGCGCGAAGTTCTGGGTCTGCGGGTAGAACAGGTCACCCTGCGTCGGGGCACGAACCGAAGTCGCATAGGCCGCCCGGAAGCGGAGATCCGAAATCGGGGCGTAGATGCCCTGCACGTTCCAGGCCCAGACAGTGCCAGCCGCGGTGTTGTAGTCCGAAACGCGGCCTGCGCCGCTTACGGTCAGTTCCTTGGCCAGCGGCGCATCGCGCAGCAGCGGCAGGCTGATTTCACCAAAGGCTTCCTTCACCGTCAGCTTCGGCGGAGCGAAGGTGGCGAAGCGGTTGAAGAAGAACGCACCGTTCTTCGAAGCCGCGTCATAGTCGCTGAAGGCCGATTCTTCACGGTATTCGCCGCCGAGAGCGAAGCTGACCGGACCACCCGGCAGTTCGAACAGCTGCGAAAGATCACCGCTGACGCTGGCGAGAGCGACGAATTCGGTCGCACGCTCGTTGCGGGTTGCCGTGCCGTTCGAGAAGGCGCGGGCGGCTTCAGTCGACTGACCATAGCCGAACAGGTTCAGCGGAACGCAGTCCGGACGGGCATTGGTGACAGCGTTGACGCGGCAAACCACGCGCTGGCCGTCGCCGTTCAGCACGAAGTTGGTGCCGCTGTAACCGGCCGGAGCCAACACGGCGTCAACTGCCAGCGCCATACCGTCTGCTGCCGTACCGGCATCGTTGCGGATGCGCGCGACGTTGATCGCGTTCATGTTGGTTTCGAGGCGGCCGTAGTTAAACGACACTTCGTACTTCCAGTCGTCGTTGAAGTTGCCTTCAACGCCGCCAACGATGCGATAGGTTTCGCGCTTATGGGTTTCGCCGCGACCGCCAAGGTCAACGTTGAAACGCGAAAGCGTGAAGGTCCGGGTGTTGGTCGCGCCGGTGGTGCAATAGCCGTTGTTGGCCAGGATCGTGCGGTTGGCACCGGTCAGGAAGCCGTTGTCGCAGAACCAGGTCGGGCTGAAGGTGGCCGAAGCGATGAAGGTCGGCTGACCTTCCTGATTGGCCTTCACGCGGACGTACTTGGCTTCCACGAAGGGACGGAAGGCTTCCGAAACATCGAAGTGGGCCAGCAGGTTCACGGCGATGCGCTCAGACTTGGGCAGCATCTGGCCGGTGTTGCGCAGGGTCGAACCGTTGCCGCCCTTGATGTTGGTCGAACCACCCAGTTCGTAGTTGCCATCCGGCACGTCGACATAGAGCTGGCCGGCGTTGTTGAAGCGCAGGTACTGGCCAACGCCAACGCGGCCGATCGTGCCGCCGTCCGAGATCGAACCGTTCTTCACGCCGCATTCGAAATTGGTGTCGAAGATGCCGTCGGTGCCGTTCGGCTCGCCAGCGGTCGGTTCGATCGTCTGGAACTGGCAGCGACCCGAGATCGCACCGGTCAGATAGTCACGATCGAGGAAGCGGACTTCTTCCTGACGGGCATATTCGGCCGAAACGGCAACGTTGCCGCGGCCATCGGCGAAGTTCCGGCCATAGGTACCGGCCACGAAGTAGCTGCCGCGGTCACCGCGCGACGAGATGCCGCCCTGGCCGCGCAGGCTGATGCCGTCGTAGTTGCGCTTCAGCACGAAGTTGACGACGCCGGCAAC
>CAWUNP010000151.1:0-4808 GCA_963923805.1 uncultured Novosphingobium sp.
TTGGCAGCAGCCTTGCGCGGGCGGCGTTCTTTGGCGGGCACCCTGCTGGCAGCTTCGGTCATGCTCGGCGCTCCGCCTTACTGGCCCTGCGGCACATGGACCGGGCGCAGGCTGCGCCAGGCCCGGTCACCGCGCAGAGCGCCCCACCAGCTTAGCGGGTTCCAGCTTACGCTGCCGTTGAGGCTGAAGGTGGTGAATTCTGCGCGGCCGCCGATGTCATAAAGCGGTACCGGGCCGCCCAGGCCGTTTTCCCAAAGGGCGGCGCGGCTGTCAGCCGAATGGTCGCGGTTGTCGCCCATCAGGAAGACATGGCCCTCGGGCACGGTAATCTCGTCCATGTTGTCGAGGCTCTGCTGCATGTGGTCGATCACCACAAAGCTGGCACCATTGGGCAAGGTTTCGCGGAAGGCCGGAATTTCATAGACGATCCGGCCCGAGGGCAGGCGGACCTTGTAGTTTTCGAAATAGGTATAGCACGGGCTGCCGTCGCAGCTCAGCTGCGGGTCTTCGGGCAGCTGGACCGAAGGCTCGATCGTCCGCGGCACGGGCTTGCCGTTCAGGATGATGATCCCGTCCTTCACCGCAATCCGGTCCCCCGGGCGGGCAACGACGCGCTTGATCAGGTCTTCCTCGCGGTTGGCGGGGACCACGATCACGATATCGCCATAGTCCGGCGTGCCGCCCAGCACCCGCCACTTGCCGCGCGGCAGCAGGTGGAAGCTGACCGAGGACCAGTTGAGGCCATAGGGGAACTTGGAGACGACCAGCCGGTCACCCACCAGCAGGTTGGGCATCATCGAGATCGATGGGATATAGAACGGTTTGGCCACGAAGCTGTGAAAGGCCAGCACGGCCAGCAGCATCAGCGCCAGGCTTTTTACCTCGGCGAACCAGTTGACCTTGTCGGACTTGGCGGAAGCATCGGGGGTGTTGTCAGTCATGGGTACCGTCATTTGGGGCGGGCCTCGATAATCACAAAGGCCTGGGCCCAGGGATGGTCGTCAGTAAGTGTCAGGTGAACCACGGCTTCATGGCCGGGCGGCGTGATCGCGGCAAGTCGCTCGGCGGCGCCGCCGGTCAAGGCCAGGGTCGGCGCACCGGAGCGGGCGTTGACTACGCCGATGTCCTTCATGAACACGCCGCGCTTGAACCCGGTGCCAACCGCCTTGGAAAAAGCCTCCTTGGCGGCAAAGCGTTTGGCCAGGGTCCCGGCCTTGGTGAAGGGGCGCGAATTGCCCTTGGCGCGCTCGACCTCGGTAAAGACGCGGCGCTCAAACCGCTCGCCAAAGCGGTTAAGCGAATTCTGGATCCGCTCGATGTTGCAGAGGTCGGAACCGATCGCGATGATCAACGCGCTGCGTCCATCAGTTCGCGCATCCGCCGGATACTCGCTTCGAGCCCGACGAAGACCGCTTCGCCGATCAGGTAATGGCCGATGTTGAGCTCCGCGATCTGGGGAATCGCGGCGACCGGCTGGACGTTATCATAGGTAAGGCCATGGCCCGCGTGCGGCTCGATCCCGTTCTTGGCGGCGAGTGCGGCCATATCGGCCAGCTTCTTCAGCTCGATCGCGCGCGCTTCGCCCTCGGCATGGGCATAGTCGCCAGTGTGCAGTTCAACCACCGGGGCGCCCAGCTTTATCGCAGCCTCGATCTGGCGCTCGTCCGGGCCGATGAACAGGCTGACGCGAACCCCGGCATCGCGCAGGCGGCTGACGATCGGCACCAGGCGGTTATGCTGGCCCGCTGCATCCAGACCACCCTCGGTTGTGCGTTCCTCGCGCCGTTCGGGGACGATGCAGGCAGCGTGCGGCTTGTGGCGCAGCGCAATCTCCAGCATCTCGTCCGTCGCCGCCATTTCCAGATTGAGCGGCAGCCCGGTGGCCTCATGCACGCGCTCCAGATCCTCGTCGCGGATGTGGCGGCGATCCTCGCGCAGGTGAATGGTGATGCCGTCGCCCCCGCAGGCGGCCACGATCTGCGCGGCGCGAACCGGATCGGGATGATCGCCACCGCGCGCGTTGCGAATGGTCGCAACGTGATCGATGTTTACACCCAGGCGCAGATGCTCCGGTATCACGGCCTCATGCTCACGGTTTTGCACGGCTCCCCGGCTTGGTTGCCGGGCTTGCTGCCAATTCAGGCGGTAGTTCGTCCGGCGCGTATGTCGGGAAGTTTATGGCAATCAACGGGAAAAATGGCACGCCCAGATCGACGGAGCCTGCCGAGCGGTCGACGAGCGCCGCAGCAGCGATCACTTCGCCACCCGCTTCGCGCACGCAATCCATTGCCTCGCGGCTGGACAGGCCGGTGGTTACCACATCTTCAACCAGCAGCACCTTTTCGCCCGGTTCGATGGTAAAGCCGCGGCGCACTTCGAAGGTGCCGGTGGGGCGCTCGACAAAGATCGCTTCCACTTCCAGCGCGCGGCCCATTTCGTGACCGATGATCACGCCGCCCATGGCCGGAGAGACCACCTTGGCGATATCCTTGCGCAGTTCCCGCGGGATTTTCTGGGCTAGTGCAATTGCGAGGCGTGCGGCGCGGGCCGGGTCCATCAGCACCCGCGCGCATTGCAGGTAATGGGCCGAGTGGCGGCCCGATGACAGCAGGAAATGCCCTTCTAGCAAGGCCTTGCTGGCGCGGAATTCTGCCAGAACATCTTCATCCTGCATGAAAAATTCGATCCTTTGTCTGATATCGACGCCGCAACCATGGCCAAAGTGCCGCCTTGGCTGCGGGGGTGTTCAAAAATATCCCCTAGAGGCGCTTGAGGTGCCCCGCAAGCGCGCGTATAGGCCCCAGCAAATCTGACTCCCATGGGGGCGGGAGATGGGCTTGGCCCTGCTCTTGCCGCAAAGGAAAGCGAAAGTAGCGCTACGATGATACTGGCTCGAACCGCCCGCGCCGCGGGACATGCGATCAAGGCAATCGGTCTTTCCCTGGCACTGGCCGCGCTGCCGCAAGCGGCAATCGCCGCTCCGGCTGCCGCTGCCGCGCCTCCGGCCGCTCCGGCTGTGGCTGCTGCCCCGGCTCCGGAAGCGCCGAAGGTTGATCCCAACGATCCCCGCTTCCAGGTTGCTCCCGGCGGTTACACGCCGATGGCGCCGACGGCAGGCAAGGGTATGCCGGTTGCCGGCGCGATCCACCTGCAGGACCAGTATTCGCCGACCGGTGAATATGCCCGCTGGATGCACGATGCCTTCCTGCTGCCGATCATCACGGTGATCTCGCTGTTCGTGCTGGGCCTGCTGCTGTGGGTCATCGCCCGCTACAACCGCCGCGTTAACCCGGTTGCCTCGAAGACCAGCCACAACACGCTGCTCGAAGTGATCTGGACCGGCGTGCCGATCCTGATCTTGGTTGCGATCGCGGTTCCTTCGGTCACCCTGATTGCCAAGCAGTACAAGCCGGCTCCGGCCAAGGCTGTCACGATCAAGGCTACCGGCAACCAGTGGTTCTGGACCTATAGCTATCCGGACAATGGCGGTTTCGAAGTGATTTCGAACATGCTGTCGGAAGAAGAAGCCATGAAGCGCGGCGAACCGAGCCATCTGGCGGCGGACTACCGCATGGTCGTTCCGGCTGGTGAGCCGATCCGCCTGCAGGTTACGGCGGCCGACGTGATCCATTCGTTCGCTGTCCCGTCGCTGTGGTCGAAGCTCGACGCCGTTCCGGGCCGCATCAACGAGAAGGTGCTCTTCATCAAGGAGCCCGGCGTGTACTATGGTCAGTGCTCGGAACTCTGCGGTGTTCGCCATGGCTATATGCCGATCGTGGTCGAAGCCCTGCCGCGTCCCAAGTATAACGCGTGGGTCATGACTCAGGCTGGCGGTAAGATCGATGGTCTGCCCGAAGCCCCGGCCGCTGCGGCTCCCGCTGCTGCTGCTCCCGCCGCCGCGCCTGCCGCTGCTCCCGCTGCCGCTGCTGCGCCTGCCGCCGCTCCGGCTGCTTCGCCGGCCCCGGCCGCCTAAGCCAGAATTAGAAGGACAAGGGTTCCATCATGGCTACCACCGCCGAACACTTCCAGGCCCACGACGACGGGGCCCATCACGATCATGATCACAAGCCGGGCTTCTTCGCCCGCTGGTTCATGTCGACCAACCACAAGGACATCGGGACGCTGTACCTGATCTTCGCGATCTTCGCGGGGATCGTCGGCGGTGCCTTCTCGGGCATGATGCGTCTTGAGCTGGCCCAGCCCGGGATCCAGTACCTTGATACCTTCGCCCGCTGGTTCGGCGAAGCCAACCCCAGCTTTGACCAGTCGCTCCACATGTGGAACGTGCTGATCACCGCGCATGGCCTGATCATGGTGTTCTTCATGGTCATGCCGGCGATCATCGGCGGTTTTGGCAACTGGTTCGTGCCGATCATGATCGGTGCGCCGGACATGGCCTTCCCGCGCATGAACAACATCTCGTTCTGGCTGACCGTGGCGGGCTTCTGCTCGCTGCTGATGTCGGCCTTCGTGCCGGGCGGCACCGGGATCGGCGCCGGGATCGGCTGGACGGCCTATGCCCCGCTTTCGACCTATGGTTCGACCGGTCCGGCCGTGGACTTCGCGATCTTCGCGCTCCACCTGGCCGGTGCTGCCTCGATCATGGGCGCGATCAACTTCATCACCACCATCTTCAACATGCGCGCTCCCGGCATGACGCTGCACAAGATGCCGCTGTTCGTGTGGTCGGTGCTGGTTACCGCCTTCCTGCTGCTGCTGTCGCTGCCGGTTCTGGCGGCCGCGATCACCATGCTGATCACTGACCGCAATTTCGGCACGACGTTCTTCGATCCGGCCGGTGGTGGTGA
>CAWUNP010000152.1:0-4800 GCA_963923805.1 uncultured Novosphingobium sp.
TCGCCCGCACCAGTTTCGCCCAGCATTGGCGCCGCCGCGGCCGTGGTGTTTAAAAAGGCTTCTTTTGTCATGCAGATTGTCGAGACCAGCAACGAAGGTTTGAAGCGCGCCTATTCGGTGACGATCCCGGCGAAGGAAATCGCCGCCCGGATCGAAGGCGAAGTCGTCAAGATCGCCCCGCAGGTGCGGATGCCCGGCTTCCGCCCGGGTAAGGTTCCGGCCAATCTGGTCCGCAAGATGCACGGCCCGGCCTTGCATCAGGAAGCCCTGAACACCACCGTTCGCGAAGCGATGGACCAGCTGCTGGCCCAGCACAAGCTGCGCCCGGCGATGCAGCCGGAAGTCGCGCTGGGCGAAGGCTATGAAGAAGGCAAGGACGCCCAGCTGTCGGTTTCGGTCGAAGTGCTGCCCGCGATCACCGTGCCGTCGTTCGATGGTCTCAAGCTGGAAAAGCTGGTGGTCGAAGCCGATGAGGCCGAAGTGGACGAGCAGGTTACCCGGCTCGCCGCGGGCGCCAAGAGCTTCACCGATGCCAAGAAGGGCAAGAAGGCTGAAACCGGCGATCAGCTGATCATCGATTTCGTCGGCAAGCTGGATGGTGTCGAGTTCGAAGGCGGCAAGGCTGAAGATGCTGCGCTGGAAATCGGTTCGGGCCGCTTCATCCCCGGCTTCGAAGAGCAGCTGGTGGGCGCCAAGGTTGGCGACGAGAAGACCATCACCGTGACCTTCCCGGCTGACTATCCGGCTGAGAACCTGAAGGGCAAGGACGCCACCTTCGACATCACCGTGAAGGCGGTGAAGGTTGCCGGCGAAACCAAGATCGACGATGATTTCGCCAAGAACCTTGGTCTGGAAAGCCTGGATCAGCTCAAGGGCCTGCTGCGCGGCCAGATCGAGCAGGAACTGGCCGGCCTGACCCGCACCCAGATGAAGCGCGCGCTGCTCGATCAGCTGGCCGCCGGTCATGACTTTGACGTGCCGCCGAGCATGGTGGAAGCCGAATTCGGCCAGATCTGGGCCCAGCTTCAGCAGGAAGCCCAGAACGAGGAAGATCCCGCTGCCGCCATGGCCGAGATCGAAGCCGAAAAGGACGATTATCGCGGGATCGCGATCCGCCGGGTCCGCCTGGGCCTGCTGCTGTCGGAAATCGGCCAGGCCAACGGCGTTGAAGTCAGCGCCCAGGAAATGCAGATGATCGTCGCGCAGGCTGCCCAGCAGTACCGCCCGGAAGATCGCCAGCGTTTTGCTGAATACATCCAGCAGGATCCGCTTGCCGCCGCTCAGCTGCGTGCGCCGCTGTTCGAGGACAAGGTTGTCGACTTCCTGTTCGACAAGGCCGAAGTGACCGAGCGCAAGGTCAGCCGCGAAGAGCTGCAGGCCGCGATCGAAGCCGAGGAAACCGCGGCTCCGGCCGCCAAGCCGGCCAAGAAGGCTGCGCCGAAGAAGGCCGCCAAGGCTGAGGAAAAGCCGGCCAAGGAAGCCAAGGCCGAGAAGGCTGAAAAGCCGGCCGCCAAGAAGGCTGCTGCTCCGAAGGCTGACAAGGCCGAGAAGAAGCCGGCTGCCAAGAAGGCTCCGGCCAAGAAGTAATTCCGGACCCCGTGTCCTGAAGCAGCGGGGCGGCGCCACTGGCGGCCGCCCCGTTTGCTTTTGGAGCCTATTGCGGGGTGAAGGCGCGGCGGACGTAAGCGGGCAAGTGCTCAGCCATGTCTGCAAGCGGTGTGACCGTCATGCCGATCCGGCTCATCCGCGCGAGCCATTGGGGGGCGCCCGAAGCCAGGGCAACAAAGACATCGCTGGGAACATCGGGCAGGCGCCCGGCCGCAATATGCGGCCCGGCCCAGGCCTGGCCATGCTGGCTGACGGCCTCGCGCACATCTTGTGATTCCGCTGCGAAGTTCTCAATCCACTTGGAACCGGATACGTCGAACATGAAGGCTGCGCCGCCCGGATCTTCCTGCTGGAAGGCAAAGGCTGCCCGCACCGCATCCTCAACCCCGTCCAGTGGATCTGCCGGGGCTGTCATGGCCACCATGATCCTGTTCCAGAACCTGGCCCGGACCAGCGAATAGACAGCGAAACCCAGAGCTTCCTTCGTTGCGAACTGGTGAAACAGCGCCCCATTTGAAACCCCGGCAGCCCGACAGATTGCCGCAACAGAGGTGTCGTCAAAGCCGTTCGCAAGGAACAGCTTTTCCGCGGCGCTGACAATCCGCTGGCGGGTATCGGATGAACGGCTCTGCTTCATGCACCGCTGATTGCTATAGTTCTTAAACCATTGCAACGCTTTAGAGTGTCACTCCCCCCAACGCTTGAACCGTGGTTGGGGCAGGGGGGCAGAGCGCGCCCGTTCATAAGCAGCACCCGCCATGAGCACGGCATGATCCTGCCACTTTGCGCCCATCAGCGAGAGGCCAAGCGGCAAGCCTTCGATCGCGCCCATCGGCACGGTCAGGTGCGGATAGCCGGCGATCGCGGTCAGTCCACCGGCACCAATCCCCAAAAAGCGATCCCCGGTGACAAGATCGGTTGACCAGGCGGGGCCGCCGGTCGGCGCGATCAGCAGGCTGACCTGGTTGTCCGCCAGCAATTTGTCGATCCCCAGTTCGCCGGCCAGCTTCAGCGAATTGGCCCGCGCCCGGGCATGGGCCTCGCGATCGGTAATCTTGTCGGCGGCGATGAAGGTATCCTGGCCGAACCAGCGCAACTCCTTGGCGGCATTGGCCTGGTTGAACGCGATCACGTCGGCCAGGCTGCGCGGCAGGCCGGGGCCCGGCAGCGATTCGAGATAGGCGTTGAGATCGCGGCGCAGCTCATAACGCAGCACGAAGCTTTCATCGCGGTACATCGAGGCGTCAGGCTGGAAGTCGATCTCCACCAGCTCGGCACCCGCCGCCTTCAGATCGGCCAGGGCCTGTTCGAACACCTTGCGCACGCCCGGGTGGTTGCCGATGGCGCGGGTCAGCACGCCGATCCGCATGCCCTTGAGCGACGCCGTGGCGAGCCCCTGGGTAAAGTCAGCCTTGCGGGTATCGGCATCGGCCGTGGCGCTATCAGCTGTGTCGCTGCCGGCAATGGCATTCAGCAACAGTGCCGCATCGGCCACGGTGCGGGCCATCGGCCCGGCGGTGTCCTGGCTGGCACTGATCGGCACCACATGGGTGCGGCTGACCAGACCGACAGTCGGCTTGAAGCCGACAATCCCGTTGACGCTGGCCGGGCAGGTGATCGATCCATCGGTCTCGGTCCCGATCGCAGCCCAGGCCATCCCGGCCGCGATCGCGGCGCCGCTGCCCGAAGAGGAGCCGCAGGTATTGCGGTCGGTGGCATGGGGGTTCCGGGTCAGTCCACCAACGCCGCTCCATCCCGAGGTGCTGGGCGAGTGGCGGATGTTCGCCCATTCGGACAGGTTGGTCTTGCCCAGCACGACGCCGCCGGCCGCGCGCAGCCGCGCCACCAGCGGGGCTTCGCGGCCGGTCCGGTTGTTTGCCAGGGCCAGCGAACCGGCAGTGGTGGGCCACTCGCGCGTTTCGATATTGTCCTTGATCAGCACGGTGCGGCCATCCAGCGGGCCGGTCCCGGCCTGCCGTGCCGCTTCGGCGGGGGCGGCAGGATTGGCCACGATCACGGCATTGAGCTGCGGCCCGCGCGGCGAATCATCCAGCCTGGCAATCGTTGCCAGGTAGGCCTTGGCCTCGGCCGCGCGCTGTTCGGGGGTGGCGGCGAAGACGGCCGGTGCCGCCAGCGCGCCGGCCAGAACCAACAGGCTTGCCGTTCGGGCAAAAACGGATGCGACGCTGGGCATTCATCAACTCCGGGCTACTAGAATTAACCGGCGGCAACCTTATGGTCACGGTCGGGGAAACATCAATCGGTTAACACCCTTGAACATCGCGCGGCCAGCGACGACATAGGCGGGAATCATTTACATGAGGAATTCCATGCTCGACCTGTTCAATCAGCCCGGCGCCCAGGGCAAATTCAACTACGATCCGATTACCGGCGCGCTGATTCCCGTCGTTGTCGAGCAGTCGAGCCGCGGTGAGCGCAGCTTTGACATCTATTCGCGCCTGCTGCGTGAACGGATCATTTTCGTCACGGGTGAGGTTGAGGACCACATGGCCTCGGTCATCGTCGCCCAGCTGCTGTTCCTGGAAAGCGAGAATCCGTCGAAGGATATCTCGATGTACATCAATTCGCCTGGCGGGGTGGTGACGGCCGGTCTCGCGATCCACGATACCATGCAATATATCCGCCCCCGTGTTTCGACTGTCTGCATCGGTCAGGCCTGTTCGATGGGCTCGTTCCTGCTGGCGGCGGGTGAACCGGGGATGCGCATTGCCCTGCCCAATGCCCGCGTGATGATCCACCAGCCGTCGGGCGGTGCACGCGGCATGGCCAGCGATATCGAGATCCAGGCCCGCGAAATCCTGCGCCTGCGCCAGCGGATGAACGCGCACTATGCCAAGTACACCGGCAAGACCGTGGAAGAGATTGAGAAGGCGGTAGACCGCGACACGTGGCTTGAAGCCGATGAAGCGCTGGCCTTCGGCTTGGTCGACAAGGTTTTTGAAAGCCGTCCCAACACCGATTCCGACGCGAGCGGTTCGGGCGGCGCACCGGAGTAAGCCGCCAAGGCTTTGCTAACCTTGCCGCTTCAGCGCTGGGCAAGTTGCCTGGTGCTAGCGCCAGGATTGATTAATGCAGTCGCCCGGCTAGGATTGGGCGAGTCCCGCTGTGCGGGCAACAGGAATAGGCATGACGAAATTGAGCGGATCTGACGCCAAGAGCACCCTCTACTGC
>CAWUNP010000153.1:0-4767 GCA_963923805.1 uncultured Novosphingobium sp.
GCTCATCGCCTTCCCACACGGCGGCAGCGCCGGGACGGGTGCTTTCCCCGCCAATGTCGATAATCGCCGCGCCGCCTTCCAGCATGGCGGCGGCATGGTCGGCCGCAATCTGCGGGTCGTCCATGAACTGACCGCCATCGGAAAAGCTGTCCGGGGTCATGTTGAGGATGCCCATGACCTGCGGCTGGTCCAGCCGCACCGTTCGCACGCCGCATTGCAGCGGTGCATGGCTGCGCTGGAGGTTTTCGAACTGCACCTGCAGATCATGCGAGAGGTCGGGCAAGACCGCGCGCAGTTCAGCCGCCGAATAGAGTTCGCGCGAGGCGATCTTGCCGCCTTCGCGCGCGATCACGGCGAAGCGGCTGGCATAGGTCAGGCCGCCAGCCAGCCGAACTACCCCGCCCTCCTCGCTCTGCGGCGATTCAGCCAGGGCGATGGGGCGAAGGTAATGCCGAGAGCTCAATCTTCCGTCGCCAGCAGGTAAAGCTGCCGGATCGCATCGAGCGGCTTCATCACGCCTTCGTGCTCGATGTGCCAGAAGGTCCAGCCGTTGCAGCTGGGCGCGCCTTGCAGCTTGGCGCCAAGCCCGTGGATCGAGCCATTCTCGTTACCCGCAACCAGCGAGCCATCGGCCCGGACGGTGGCAACCAGCTTGCGCTTCTTGTCAAAGACCTGCGCACCGGCCGCGATCCAGCCGGTCTCGACCAGGGTGCCGAAGGCCACCTTGGGTGCGGCCTTAGGGCTCTGCATCGTCGTCAGCGCGCTCTCGTCGAGCGGCAGGGCCAGTTCGATCCGCTCCAGCGCGGCTTCGCGGTAAGCGCTTTCACGCTCGCAGCCGATCCATTCACGGCCTAGGCGCTTGGCCACCGCCCCGGTGGTGCCGGTGCCAAAGAAGGGATCGAGCACGACATCGCCCTTGTTGGTCGTCGCCAGCATCACGCGATAAAGCAGCGCTTCCGGCTTCTGCGTCGGGTGGACCTTGTGGCCGCCCTTCTTGAGCCGTTCCTGGCCGCTGCAGATAGGCAAAACCCAGTCCGAACGCATCTGCAGTTCGTCATTGAGCGTCTTCATCGCGCGATAGTTGAAGGTGTACTTCGATTTCTCGCCCATCGAGCACCAGATCAGCGTCTCATGCGCGTTGGTGAAGCGGGTGCCCTTGAAGTTCGGCATCGGATTGGACTTGCGCCAGACGATGTCGTTCAGGATCCAGAAGCCCATGTCCTGCAGCATCGCGCCCAGGCGGAAGATGTTGTGGTAGGAACCGATCACCCACAGCGAGCCGTTCGGCTTGAGCAGGCGGCGCGCTTCGGTCAGCCATTCACGGCTGAACTTGTCATAGGCGGCAAAGCTGTCGAACTGGTCCCAGTGATCGGTCACGGCATCGACATGGCTGCCATCGGGACGCGAGAGATCCCCGCCCAGCTGGAGGTTATAGGGCGGATCGGCAAAGATCATGTCGATCGAGGCATCGGGCAGGCTGCGCATCGCCTCAATGCAATCGCCATCGAGGATCTGGCCGACCGGAAGATCCGGCCGAACCACCTCGCGCACGGCCTTCAACCGCGCCTTCTCACCCACCAGCATCTGGCCCATGATATTCCCTGAAAAACTGCAAAAGTTATCCACAGGGTGAGTCATTTGGAGTCGCTCGTCAAGGGGCGACTCGGCAGGAATCCTTTCGATTCAGTACGATTCCAGGCGGAACACAACGAGTCCGACACAGCATCTTGAGCCCTGCCATTCAAGCCGGACTCAAGATGTGGTGGGTGTGGCCTGCGGGACTCGCCCGCAAATATTTTGCCTCAGATCAGCACGAGCTGCGCGACCGGCGCAAAACTGCGCCGGTGCAACGGGCTCGGGCCATGTTCGCGCAGCGCGGCCAGATGCTCGGCCGTGCCATAGCCCATGTTCCGTTCCCAGCCGTAGTGCGGATGCGCCAGGGCATGTTCGCGCATCACCCGGTCGCGGTGCTCTTTGGCCAGGATCGAGGCGGCGGAAATGCAGGGTTCCAACCCGTCGCCGCCGACAATCGCCCGCGCCGGCCAGCACCAGTCCGGATGGCGGCCGGCCGGGGTCATATTGCCGTCGATCAGTACCTCGTCCGGCTCCAGCTCCAGCGCCAGCGCCGCCACCGCGCGGGTCATTGCCAGCATGGTCCCGGCGAAGATGTTGATCCGGTCGATTTCCTCCGCCTCAACCACACCCAGGGCCCAGAGGCAGGTGGCCTTGATCTGCGGTTCCAGCACGGCCCGGCGCTTGGCCGATAGCTTCTTGGAATCGTCCAGCCCGGCCGGGGCATCCGGGCCGAGCACACAGGCCGCCGCCACGACCGGACCGGCCAGCGGACCGCGCCCCGCCTCATCCACGCCGATCACGACCCGGCCTTTGGTACCCTTGGCAAAGAGCAGCCCCGATTCCATCTATCAGGCCATGACCAGAACCATCATCCGCACCTTTTTCCCGCTCGCCGCCCTCCTCGCAAGCTGCAGCCCCTCGGTTGCTGGGGATAGGCCGGCCAAGACCGAAACCAAGGGCGTCTTTGCCGTCTCGCCATTGGCCACGCTCGACGCGCCCTGGGCCATCGCCGTGCTGCCCCACCGCGGCGTGCTGGTCACCGAAAAGGCTGGCAAGCTCAAGCTGGTTGACGGCACGGTGAAGGACGTGGCCGGCGTGCCAGCGGTTGATTTCGGCGGTCAGGGCGGGCTCGGTGATGTGGTCCTGGCCCCGGACTACGCGAAGAGCGGCCAGATTTACCTGTCCTGGGTCGAGGCGGGCGATAATGACACCCGCGGTGCCGCGATCGGCCGCGCCAAGCTGGTTCTTGGTGATGCCCCGCGCCTCGAAGGCCTGGAAGTCATCTGGCGCCAGAGCCCCAAGGTCACTGGCCGCGGCCATTTCTCGCACCGCATTGCCTTCTCGCCAGACGGCAAGCTGATGTTCGTCGCTTCGGGTGAACGGCAGAAGTTTGACCCGGCGCAGGATCTCAGCGTCAATCTGGGCAAGGTTCTGCGGCTTCTGCCCGATGGCAAGCCTGCGCCCGGCAATCCCTTTGCCGAAAAGGGCAGCGTCAGCGCAGAGATCTGGTCCTATGGCCACCGCAATATCCTGGGCCTCGGCTTCGACCCGCAAGGCCGCCTGTGGGATCTGGAACACGGCCCGGCTGGCGGGGATGAGCTCAACCTCGTCGAACCCGGCAAGAACTATGGCTGGCCGGTCGTTTCAGAAGGCGATCACTATGATGGCCGCGACATTCCGCCGCACAGCAGCCGCCCCGAGATGACCGCACCGAACATCAGCTGGACCCCGGTAATCGCACCGGGCGACATGGTGTTCTATCGCGGCAAGGTTTTCCGCGATTGGCGCGGGCAGTTGCTGATTGCCGGGCTCGGATCCAAGGGACTGGTGCGGGTTTCCATTGATGGCACCAAGGTGACTGAGGCCGCCCGCTATCCGCTCGACAAGCGCATCCGCGACGTCGCCGAGGCCCATGACGGCAGCCTGCTGGTGATCGAGGACGGCAAGGACGGACGCCTGCTCAGGCTCACCCCGGCGAAGTAACCCGGCATCGAAATCCATCGACAAGCGCGCCCCTGCACCTTAGGGGCGCGCCCCTATGGCAGACGGACCCACCCTGATCCCGCTCGATAACGTCGATCCCGTGCTGGTGGAGGCATTGCTCGACCGCGCCTTTGAACCGGGTCGGCAGCAGCGCACCGCCTACAAGGTGCGCGCAGGGACCGACTGGCTGCCAGGCCTGTCCTTCGCCGCGATCGACAGTGATGAGCATTTGGTGGGCACGATCCAGTGCTGGCCGGTCGCGCTGACCGACCCGGATGGTCGCCGTCATCCGATGATCATGGTTGGCCCCGTGGCCGTCGAGCCCGGTGCCCAGGGCACCGGCTATGGCAAAGCGCTGATGACCGCCAGCCTGGCCGCGCTCTCCCCGCAAGCGCCGCTGCCGCAGGTGATGATCGGCGATCCCGAGTATTACGGCCGGTTCTGGGGCTTCACCAATGCCCATACCGGCGGCTGGGACCTGCCCGGCCCGTTCGAGCGCCACCGCTTGCTGGTGCGCTGCGACAATCCGGCCGTCCTCCCCGCCGAAGGCTTGCTGGGGCCTTGGCGCGGGTAACGTGATCTGGCATCGCAGCCGTGATGCCCTACGAGCCGCTGCCTGACCTTGCCACGCTGAGCCTTGCGGAAATCGCCGCGCTCAACGATGCGCGCAAGCTGCCGCCGGTGGCGCAGTGGAACCCGGCGGCCAGCGGCGACAGCCTGATGACGATTCTGGCCGACGGGCGCTGGTTCCACGATGGCGGCGAAATCCGCCGTCCGGCGATGATCCGCGCTTTTGCCGGCCTGCTGCGGCGCGAGGCCGATGGCCAGCACTGGCTAGTCACCCCGGTCGAAAAGCAATCGATCAGGGTTGAGGATGCCGCCTTCATCGCCACCGATGTCGCGGCGCAGGATGGTGCGCTCGCCTTTCGGCTCAACACCGATGAAGTGGTGATCGCGGGCGACGAACACCCGCTGGCAGCACGCGGCAGTGCTGAATTGCCAGCGATCTATCTGTCCGTTCGCAATGGCTGTGAAGCCCGCATCAACCGCAGCACCTGGCTGCAACTGGTCGAGCTGGCCGATCCGGACCTCACCGTTACCAGCCAGGGCCGGCAATTCTCGCTGGTACCGGCATGAGCGAACTGGTGGCGCGGCTGCGCGCCCTGCATGAGCATGGCCACGCGCAGGAACTGGACAATCTGCTCTCGG
>CAWUNP010000154.1:0-4759 GCA_963923805.1 uncultured Novosphingobium sp.
CCGCATCTTGCAGGGTCAGGATCTGCCAACTGGGCTGGTCAATCACCGGGGCGGCCGTCACATCAAGCCGGCGCTGGCCCTGACCGGGGATCAAGACCGGGGTAGCCCGCGCCGAAACCTGCGCCTCGCCCTCGCTCATGCGATCGGCCAGACGCGGTTCCTCAAAGCGGATGACTTCACCCAGCGGACGATCAATCAGGCGCCGCGCGCTTTGCCCCAGCAGTTGCTCTGCCCCGGGATTGGCCGCTGCAATGCGCTGCCCGGGGGCCAGCAGGACCACGGCCAGCGGCAAGGAAGCCAGCTGACGCGCGGGATCAGCCATAGTCAGGCCGCCAGACGCGAGATGAATGGCGCGTAGAATTCGCGCAGGCTGCGGACCACTTCATCGGCATCGTCGACAAAGTTGATCCGGTTGCGGAATTCGGCCGAACCGTGGAGCCCCTTGGTGTACCAGCTAAGGTGCTTGCGGGCCATCTTGACCCCGGTATCCCTGCCATAATGGCTGAGCATTGCCTCGTAATGTTCTAAAACAACGGACAATTGTTCATCAATCGAGGGATCGGGTACCTGCACCCCATGGCGCAGCCAGTGCATCACCTGCCCCAACAGCCACGGCTTGCCATAGGAACCGCGCCCGATCATCACGCCATCAGCGCCAGACAGTTCCAACGCCCGCGCAGCATCTTCGATCCCGCAGATGTCGCCATTGACGATAACCGGGATCGATACGGCATCCTTGACCTGCCGGACAAAGCCCCAGTCCGCATCACCCTTGTACATCTGGTTGCGGGTGCGGCCGTGGACGGTGACCATCTTGGCCCCCAGATCCTCTGCAATCCGGGCCAGTTCGGGGGCATTGAGGCTATCGTGGCACCAGCCCATCCGCATCTTGACCGTGACTGGCACCGAAACGGCCTTGACCGTGGCTTCGATCAGCTTGGCGGCCAGCGGCACATCGCGCATCAGCGCCGAACCGGCATCGCCATTGACCACCTTGCGCACAGGGCAACCCATGTTGATATCGATGATCGCGGCACCGCGATCCTCAACCAGTTTGGCCGCCTCACCCATCTGCTCCGGATCACAGCCGACCAGTTGCATCGAGACCGGCTCTTCGATCTGGTCCCACATGGCCTTCTGCACCGAAACCCGCGTTTCACGGATAGCAGCCGGACTGGCGATCATCTCGGTCACGTTGAGCCCCGAGCCATAGCGGCGCACCAGGCGGCGGAACGGCAGGTCCGTAACCCCGGTCATCGGGGCCAGGATCACCGGGCAATCGATGCGCTGCGGACCGACCTGGATCGGATCAAGCGAGGGAGGAACCGGGAGGGTCATGACGATCTGCCTAAAATTTGGGCAGCACATAGGGAATTGCCGGAAACACGGCAAGTCTTTACCGGCGCGAGGCGATGAGAAGTTCAACCGCCCTTCCCCCCGGCATCGCCGCCGTCATTGTCGCAGCCGGCCAGGGCCTGCGCGCCGGGCAGCCGCTCCCCAAACAGTTTGCGCGCTGGCGGGGGAAGCCGGTGGTCCGTCACTCGGCCGAGGCACTGGCCGCCGCCGGGGTCAGCCCGATCGTCGTCGCCATTCCTGAAGGCGCAGATGCCATTGCGGCGGCGTGTCTCGCAGGCATTCCGGGGATTCGGCTGATTACCGGTGGCGCAGCGCGCCGGGATTCGGTTCGTCTTGGCCTTGAGGCCCTGGCCGAAACCGCACCCCAGCTGGTCCTGATCCATGACGCCGCCCGCCCCCTCTTGCCGCGCGAAGTGATTGAGCGACTGGTTACAGCCCTGGCCGATCACCCCGGCGCGATCCCGGTGCTGCCTGTGGTTGACAGCCTGACCGAGGCAAATGGGGCCCTGATGGGCGAACCCGCCCGGCGCGAACAGCTGCGGCGGGTCCAGACGCCGCAGGCGTTCCGCTTTGCCGACATCCTGGCCGCCCATCACACCTGGCGCGGCAGCGAGGAGGCTGGCGATGACGCGCAGGTCGCCCGGGCCGCCGGCCTGCCGGTGGCGTTGGTTGAAGGAGACGAGCGTTTGCACAAGCTGACTTACGCCAGCGATTTCACCGGAGAATTGCCCCCGATCCGGGTCGGAACCGGCTATGACGTCCACCGGCTCGCCGCCGGCGAGGAACTCTGGCTGTGCGGCGTACAGATTGATCACAGCCACGGATTGGCCGGCCATAGCGATGCCGACGTCGCGATCCATGCACTGGTCGACGCCATTCTGGGCGCGATCGGTCAGGGCGATATCGGTAGCCATTTCCCGCCCAGCGATCCGCAATGGAAAGGTGCAGCATCCGATCGCTTCCTGGCCCACGCTGCCAGACTGGCGGCCGATGCCGGTTATCGTATCGGCAACATTGATCTGACGATTATCTGCGAGGCGCCCAAGATCGGCCCCCATCGCGAAGCGATGCGGGCCCGTCTGGCTGAAATCCTTGCTACCGGGATCGATGCAATCAGCGTAAAGGCTACCACCACCGAGCGACTGGGGTTTACAGGCCGCTCCGAAGGGATCGCGGCGCAAGCCGTTGCCACCCTGCTGCGGGATTGATGGAGTGTTTTGTGATGCGCGTGCTCAATAGGGGAATGGCCATTGCCTTGGCAGCAGCCCTGCCCGCCCCGGCGCTGGCTGTGGCCGCTGAGCCACCCTGTCTCTCCGCGCAGGAATTCACCGCCGTTTCCACCTTCGCCCTGCCCGGTGTAATCCGCGGCGCAGCGCAGCGCTGTGCCGCCGTGCTGCCGGGCGATGCCTTCCTGCGCAACCAGTCGGAAACGCTGGCCAATCGTTACAGCGCCGGCCGGGATCGGGCCTGGCCGCAGGCCAAGGCAGCGTTCTTCAAGCTGGGTGGCAACATGGATCCCCAGGCATCAAACATGCTGAAGGCCATGCCGGATGAAAGCCTGAAGCCCTTCGTAGAAGGCGCGGTCACTTCGATGGTGGGCCAGCAATTACCGACCGAACGCTGCTCTGCCGTCGACCGGCTGATCATGCTGCTCTCTCCCCTTCCGGCGGAAAGCACCGCCGAAGTCATCGGTCTGGCGGCCGGCCTTGGTGCGCGCACCGGGCAGGCCCGGCTGGGCAAGTTCGCAATCTGCAAGGCCTGAACCATGGACACCCTGCTTCCCGCTGATATCACGGCGTTTGCCGCGCGCGTGATCGAAAGCAATCGCGCTGCCGGACGGACGGTCGCCTTGGCTGAGAGTTGCACCGGCGGTCTCGTGGCGGCCGCCCTCACCGAGATTGCCGGTTCCTCGGCCGTGCTCGATCGCGGTTTCGTAACCTATTCAAACGAGGCCAAGCAGGAACTGCTGGGCATCAACCCGGACATTATCGACACTTTCGGCGCGGTCTCGATCGCCTGTGCCTGGGCAATGGCCCAGGGCGCGCTCAGGCGCAGCGGTGCCGATGTTGCGGTTGCGATCAGCGGGATCGCTGGTCCCGGCGGTGGCTCTGATCAGAAGCCGGTTGGCACCGTGGTCTTTGCCCGGGCGATCCGTGGGCAAGACGAAGAGGAAGCCTTGGCCGAAGAGCGCCTGCTGGACGGTTCCAGCCGGTCAATCGTGCGCCATCAGGCTGCGCTGGTCGCGCTGGAGCTTCTGCTGCCGTAAAGCGCCGCGGCACGGGCTTCGAAGGCGCTGACCATCTTGCGGAAGGCCCGATCAAAGTACTGCCCGGCCAGCTTTTCGAACATGGCGTTGCGGAAGGTGAAGCTCACCATGAACTCCACCTCGCAGCCACCATCGGCCAGCGGGCGAAATTCCCAGACATTGTCGAGATCGCGCATCGGACCGTCGACGTAGATAACCTCGATCCGTTCGGGCCGCTGCTTGATGACGCGCGAGGTGAACTTTTCGCGCAGCGCGTTGAAGCCGACCAGCATATCGGCGATCATCTCAGTCTCGCTGTCAGAGCGCACCCGCGTGGCCACGACCCATGGCAAAAATTCGCCATAGCGGGCGACGTCCGCCACCAGATCATACATCTGGGTGGCGCTATAGGGCAGCCGGCGGACTTCGCGAATGCCCGGCATCAGCCGCGTGCAGCAGCCTTGGCCAGCTGCGCCTCGCGCGCTACGCGCATCTGCCGGAAGTCATCCCCGGCGTGATAGCTGGACCGCGTCAGCGGGCTGGCGGCAACCTGCAAGAAGCCCTTGGCGCGGGCAATTGCACCATAGGCATCGAAAGCGTGCGGCGTGACGAAATCGATCACCTTGGCGTGCTTCGGCGTGGGCTGGAGATACTGGCCCATGGTGAGGAAATCGATCCCGGCGCTGCGCATGTCGTCCATCACCTGGTGGACCTCAAGCCGCTCCTCACCCAGCCCCAGCATGATGCCGCTCTTGGTGAAGATCATCGGATTGTGGCGCTTCACTTCCTCCAGCAGCCGGAGCGACGCGTAATAGCGCGCACCCGGGCGGATGGTGGGATAGAGTCGCGGAACCGTTTCCAGGTTGTGATTGTAAACGTCCGGCCCGGCGGCGACGATCGCCTCGACCGCGGCCTGCATCTTGCCGCGGAAATCGGGCGTCAGGATCTCGATCGTGGTCTTGGGCGTGGTGCGGCGCAGCGCCTCGATCACTTTGACGAACTGCCCCGCCCCGCCGTCCGGCAGGTCATCCCGGTCGACCGAGGTGATGACGATGTGCTCCAGCCCCATCTTGGCGGCGGCGGTGGCGACATGTTCCGGTTCAAGCGGATCCACCGCGCGCGGCATCCCGGTCTTGACGTTGCAGAACGCGCAGGCGC
>CAWUNP010000155.1:0-4756 GCA_963923805.1 uncultured Novosphingobium sp.
GGTTTTCTTCGCGGAAGATATCGACCAGCTTTTGAACAATATCGCTGGCGATCTTGGCATTTTCGGCATCAGAGCGGGCGCCGTCGCCATATTGCGCGGTGATCTGGAACAGGTTTTCCTTAACGCTCTCAACCTTGACCAGTTTGGCAAGATCCAGAACCGCAAGTTCCATCTGCTTGGGCGTTTTGACGTCATCCCCGATCACGGTGGAACGGATGACCTTTTCCAGATTGACCGCACTGGTCAGGGTCTGCTGCACGCGGTCAATATCGCGCCGCCGGTCTCCGGCACCTACGCCGGTAACCTCTGACAGGGCATCGTCCATCTGCACATAGAGCCGGGCCTGGGATTCGTACTTGTTGGGAACCAGGGCAACGATCAGCCAGCCCAGCAGGCACACGGCCCAGGTAACGGCCAGCGCCAGCCAACGGCGATGCCAAACCGAATGGAGCGCTGCGCGCAGTTCATCATAAATGCTGTTCATCGCCCGACCCCGACGCGCCCCGCCTCAGAACGTGCTTTCAGGGATGATGATGACGTCACCCGGCATCAGCATGACGTTGGCCTTGCTGTCGCCGCGGCGCAGCAGGTTGCCCAGCTTGATGGCATATTCCTTCTGGGTGCCGCTTTCCCGGTCGAAACGGATCAGGCGGGCCTTGTTTCCAGCTGCATATTCGTTGAGCCCGCCCACTGCGATCATCGCATCGAGCAGGGTCATGTTGGCGCGATAGGGGATCGAGGCCGGCTTGGCCGTTGCCCCCACCACGCGAACCTGCTGGCTGAAGGTCCCGGCAAACCGGTTGACGATCACGGATACCAGCGGCTCCTGGATATATTGCGAAAGCTGCAGGGTGATATCATCAGCCAACATCTTGGGCGTTTTGCCAACCGCCGGCATATCGGTAATCAGCGGCGTGGTGATCCGGCCATCGGGCCGAACCTGGACCTGGGCCCCAAGTTCGGGATTCCGCCAGACAAAAATGGTCAGATCATCGAGCGGACCGATAATGTACTCTTCACCCGGGCCTTCCTGCATCGAAACAAACGATGCGGGCGGCAAGGCATCGCGTCCGCCACCGGCACAGCCAGCCAGCGCGAGGCTGGCCATGGCACTGCCGGTCAACAGGCGAGCGAAACGATTGGTCGGCATCGGGCACATCCTCAAAGCGAAGCGCCGCGCCTGCGAATGGGCCATGCCCATCCCGCTCGAAGACCCGGCTGATCAGGCTCCGGTATCCCGATAAAGGGTGAATATTGCGTTAGCCTTCCATGCAGTTTCAGCAACTTAACCGTTGCAGCCCGCTATTCCGGCCGATCAATCTGTCGGTGCAATCCGGGTCTAGACCAGCAATTCCGCAGCCGGCCCCTGGCCCAGGAACATCGCCGGGCTGGCGCTGGCGCCATAGGCCCCGGCACAGAACACGGCAACCAGATCACCCACGTCAGCCCGCGGGAAGACCGCCTTGTCAGCCAGGCGATCAAGCGGGGTGCAAAGGCAGCCGACGATGGTCACCGCTTCTTCAACAGGGGCGTCAAAGCGGTTGGCAATTGCTACCGGATAGTTGCGCCGCACCACCGTGCCAAAATTGCCCGAAGCTGCCAGCTGATGATGCAGGCCGCCATCGGTGACCAGAAAGACTTCGCCGTGACTGACTTTCCGGTCCACCACGCGGGTCAGATAGACCCCGCATTCACCCACCAGATAGCGCCCCAGTTCGATGCAGAACCGGGTATCCGCCAGCTCGGCCGGAAGCGCCGCAAGCTGGTGGGCCAGAGCCTGGCCCACGGCGGCCAGGTCAAGCGGCTCGTCGCCCGGGAAATAGGGAATGCCAAAGCCGCCGCCCAGGTTGACCTTGGGCGGGTGGGCTTGCGCCTCGGCTGCCAGCCGGGCAGCCAGGGCGATGGTCTGGGCCTGGGTTTCGATGATGGCGGCGGCATCAAGCGCCTGGCTGCCGGCGAAGATATGGAACCCGCGCCAGTCTGCACCGGCAGCGATCAGGTGGCGAACCAGAGCCGGCACGCGCGCTGCATCGACGCCGAACGGCTTGGCGCCGCCCCCCATCTTCATGCCCGATCCCTTGAGATCGAAATCCGGATTGACCCGCACGGCCAAGCGCGGCGCAATCTGCAGGCGCGCGGCAATGGCCAGGGCGCGTTCGGCCTCGCGCTCTGATTCCAGGTTCACGGTCACACCGGCGGCGATGGCGGCCTCCAGCTCAGCGTCGCGCTTGCCGGGCCCGGCAAAACTGACGCGTTCCGGATCGATCCCGGCGGCGGATACCATCCGCAGCTCCCCGCCAGAGGCAATATCGAACCCGTCCACCAGCCCTGCCATTACGTCCAGCACGGGGGCAAAGGGGTTGGCCTTGACTGCATAGTTCAGCGCCACTGCGCCGGGGAACGCAGCGCGCAATTCTGCCACGCGGGCTGCAATCCGCTCTCGCGAATAGACAAATAGCGGCGTCGCGCCGGCCTTGGCGACCAAGTCGCTGGCCTTGCAGCCGCCGATCGCCAGTTCACCGGCAATTGCCGTAAAGCCGGCGGGAATGGGGCCGAGAGGTTTCACGCTGTAAGATCCGCCTGTAACGCCGCTCGATCGATCTTGCCGTTGGGCGAAAGCGGCATTGCCTCGCGCCAGTGGATCACCTTGGGATGCATGAAATTCGGTAATAATGCCATTAATTTACGCGGCAAATCTTCTTTGCTTTCTAATCCACTTGCGCCCCGAACAACCAGATGCACTGCCTGCCCCAACCGCTCGTCCGGAACCCCCAGCGCGATCGCCTCTGCGACCAGCCCCGTGCCGAGTGCCACTTCCTCGATCTCCTGCGGGCTGATCCGGTTGCCGGCGCACTTGATCATCGCATCGCGCCGCCCGACGAAATAGAGCAGCCCGCCCACTTCGCGCCGCACCCGGTCACCGGACCAGACGGCCATGCCGCCATAGCCCGAAGCCGCCGGGGCAGGCCGGAATCGTTCAGCGGTCCGCACGGGATCGCGCCAATACCCCTGCGCAACCAATGGCCCGCAGTGAACCAGTTCACCCTCTTCACCATCGGCCGCAACGTTGCCCTGGTCATTGATCACCAGGATTTCGGCATGGGGGATCGCCTTGCCCATCGAGGTCGGATGCCGGTCGACCAGGTCAGGGTCAAGGAAGGTCGAGCGAAACGCCTCGGTCAGGCCATACATCGGGAAAAGGCGGGCCTGCGGGAACTGCTGCCGCAACCGCCACACAAGATCGGCAGTCAGCGCGCCGCCGCTGTTGGTCAGACGCTGCAACCGGGCGGCAGTTTCTGCGGGCCAATCAAGCTCAACCAGTTGCACCCAGAGAGGCGGCACCGCAGCAAGCGTTGTCACGCCCCAGCGATCAACTGCCTTCACAACGTCTCTCGGGATCAGATAATCAAGTGGCGTGACACTGCCCCCCGCAAACCAGGTTGAAAGCAACTGGTTCTGCCCATAGTCGAATGACAGCGGCAGCACCGCCAGGGTCACGTCGGCCGGGGTCAGCTCCAGGTAGGATGCAACGCTTTGCGCCCCCAGCCACATATTGGCATGGCTCAGCATCACCCCCTTGGGCTTGCCGGTTGAACCTGAGGTATAGAGGATGGCAGCCAAGGCAACCGGATCGGCAGTGGATTGCTCAATTCTTACAGAAAATTGATATTCTGCAATAACTTGCGATTCAGACCTGAGAATGCATCCCAAGGGCGCATCGCCCTCGTCCAAAGTCTCCAGCCGCGCAGGCGTCGCGATCAGCAAGCGCGCACCGCTGTCGTTCAGGATATGGGCAACCTGCGCCCGCTTGAGCAGTGGATTGATCGGAACGTGCACCAGTCCGGCACGCGCGGCGGCGAGCGGCAAGAGGCAGGTCAGTTCACCCTTGGCCGCCCAGCTTGCCACCCGTGCGCCCGGTTCGGGCACCTGCTGCTGCAACCAGCCCGCCAGCAGGGCGACACTTTCCCTTAAGTCCTTGTAGCTAAAGGTGCGATGGCGCAGCACCAGCGCCGGGTCGGCATCAGCACCGCGCAAGACCAGGTGATCGAGCGGCCTCGGGTCGATCGGCAGACTGGCAGGCACAGGGGCGGCTCCGGAAAACGGGATTGAGCAGGTTTGATCACGGTCGATTATCACGGCGAACTCACGGAAGTGCAAGGCGATGCAGTGCTTGCTGCACTGCTGGCTGCGCCTGCCGCGCGCGGACCGTTCGATCGGCTTGAATGGTGGCAGGATCTCGCCGAATTCTGCGGGATCACGCCGCTGCTGGCGATCGCCCGCGATGGGGTGCATCGCGCTGTCCTGCCGCTGTCCCGCCAAGGCCGGCAAATCCATGGCCTGGCGAATTGGTACACCTTCCGGATTGCCCCGCTGTTCACCCCCGGAGCGGATCGCGCGGCATTGCTGGCCGCGCTAGCGCAGGGCCTGGCGGGGCAGACACGGCATCTCATCGTTTCCCCACTGCCCGATGCGGATGGAGAGACCACGATGATCACCCAGGCCTTGCGCCGGGCGGGCTGGATCACCTTTGTCGAACCTTGCGACGTCAACCATATCCTGCCCGTGCAAGGGCGCAGCTATGCGCGCTACCTGGCCAGCCGCCCTTGTTCGCTGCGGTCGACGCTGCGGCGCAAGGCCGGCAAGGTGGCGATCACGGTTGGAACGGCCTTCGATCCCGCCGCCTGGGCCGCCTACGAAGCCATCTATGCGCAAAGCTGGAAAGCTGTCTCTTATACACATCTCCGAGCCCACGAGA